>NZ_JBPKJK010000019.1:0-82835 GCF_051756985.1 Saccharothrix sabaoui | reverse complement strand
CCGCCGTGGCGCGTCCTCGCCGTCGAGCAGCACCACGAGTCCCCGGAGGCACCGCCGGGGCTGGCCGCGCCCGACAGCCTGGTGGTGACCTTGGGCCGCGGCGAAGGCGACGAAGCCGCGGTCCGGGTGTACTTTTCCCTCGACGTGCCCCCGGACCAGGCCGTCGCGGCCACGGCCGCCCAGATCCAGGACCACGCGATCGAGGAGACCGGTGGCGCGCCCCTTCCGCCGTGTCCGGGGCACCGCCACCCGATGAGCGCCCGAGCGGTCGACGGCCGCGCCGCGTGGTTCTGCCCCCAGGACGCGGCCCACCACCGCGAACCGATCGTTTCCTGACGGGCACCGGGCCCCTGGGGGCCGACCGGTCCCGTGGCCGGTCGGCGCGGTCGGTGATCCCGGGACCGGCGGGTCAGTCCACGCACGGCACCGGGGACGGGGCCGAGCCCGGGCCCGACGGGCCGCCGGCCGGGTGCAGGGTCGCCGCCGCGGCGGCCCGCAGGACGGGGCGCGGGTCCGGCACGTCGTCCGGCACCAGGGGCAGGGTGCTGAAGGTGACGCCCGACGTGCCCTGGGCGGACGCCAGGACGTCCCAGCCCTCCGACAGGACCACGTTGTGCTTGGCCACCTCCGCCACCCGGCCCAGGGCCGCCGGGCCCTCCGTCTTGAGGCGGTGGACCAGGGCGGACAGGAACGCCTGTTGACGTCGCGTGCGGTCCAGGTCGCCGTTCGGCAGGCCGTGGCGCTGGCGGACGAATGCCAGGGACTGGGCCGGGGTCAGGTGTTGCGGTCCGGCCGGGAAGTCGGCGCCCGAGTAGGGGTCGGCGGTCGCCCGGTTGAGGCACACGTCCACGCCGCCCAGCGCCTCGGCCAGGTGGTGGAAGCCGACCATGCTGACCTCCACGAGGTGGTCGACCGGGACGTCCAGCAGAGCGCTGACGGTCTGCACCTGGGCCCTCCGGCCCGCCTCGCGGCCCCGCCACTCCTGCTCCGCCGGGCTCAGGGTGGTGGACAGGGTGCGCTCCACCGCCTCCTTGGCCCTCCCGTACGCCTCCTTGACCTTGCCCCGCTGCGGTCCGCCGGGAATCCCGAGCAGCTCCGCGCCGTTGTCCCGCGGCAGGGACAGGGCCTTCGCGCCGCCCCCGGGTGACAGGTGCAGCAGGATCAGCGTGTTGGCGTTGTACCCGCCGCGGTCCACGTCGCCCGCGTGCAGGGCGTCCAGCACCTCCTCGGGCGGGGTGCCGCCGTCCAGGTCGCGGCGGGTCGTCAGGCCCATGACCAGCACCGTGGTGCCGGACGCGGAACGGGGTGCGTCCGGCGGGATCGCCGTCGAACGGCGGATGCCCGCGTCCACCTCCTGGTACGTCGTCCACGCCACGCCCGCCGCGACCAGCACGACCGCCGACAGCGCGATCCACGTGGTCCGGACCACTACTCGCAAAACCCTGTGCACCACGACCGCCCCCCATGCGTCCTCTAACCTAGACAAGCTGACGTTGGGGGACGTGCCGTGGTTGACCGCGTGGCGCACTTGCCGAGCCTGGCGGCGCTCGCCGTGACGGCGCTCTTCACCGGTGTCGGCTTTCTGCTCGACGGCGAGCAACCCGGCGTGCTGCTCGGCGTCTTCATGGTGTTCGGCGCGTTGCTCGCGACCGCGATGGTGCGGCCGGTCGGGCTCTGGGTCGTGGCGCCCGCACCCCCGCTGTTGTACGCGGGTCTGGTGGTGGCCGCGTCCGCGCTGGGGGGCAGTTCCACGGGGGAGTTGGCGGTTCTCGTCGCACCACCGGTCGTCCGCGCGTTCCCGCACCTCGCGGTGGCGGTGGGCGCCGGGCTGGTGGTGGCGGCGGTGCGGGTGGGGGGATCGTGGTGGAGGGGCAGGTCTTCGTCGACCCGACGGGGAGGCGCCGCGGCGTGATGCGCGCGCTCGGGTGGGCGCTGGCGTCGTCGTTGCTGGGGTTGGCGGCGGTCATCGTGACGACCGTCGCCGGGCACGTGCCGTGAGGACGCACTGGGTGTCGCTGGTGGTGGGGCTGGGGCTCCTGATGGGCGTGTTGAGCTTCCACGCCTACGCCACGGCCAGGGTGTCGGAACCCGAACGGGTGCCGGTGGTGAACGAGGGGGTGGCGGACGGCACGGCGGCGCTGGTGTTCCACGGCGGGCCGCACCCGCGGTGGACGCCGCGCCTGCTCGACGAACTCGCCGCCCGCGGCGCGCGGGCCACCTTCTTCGTCGTCGGCGCGCACGTCAACGCGCACCCCGAGCTGGTGCGGCGGATGGTGCGCGACGGGCACGAGGTCGGTGTGTCCTCCTTCCGCGAGGGCGAGCACGACGGGTTGGGCACGGCGTTCGCCCGCACCGCCCTGGCCGCCGCCGCGGACGTCCACAGCGGACTGTCCGAACCGGATCCCGACACGCCGGACCTGCACCGGTACGACCCGCAGCACGTGGTGGCGGACGTGCTGCCGAACGCCGACCGGGTCGTCCGGCTGCACGTGTCCAGCGCGACGCCCGCCGTGGTCGGCCTGCTCGTCGAGGCGCTGCCGGACCGCCGCTTCACCACGCTCACCGACGCGACCGGACGGCCGCCCGCGCTCGGCGACGCGGACACCGCCGAGGTGGTCACCGGGCACGCGCTGAGCTGGTCGCAGCACCACGGCGACGTGCCGGCCACCCTGCTCGGCCTGGTCTGCGCGGCGGTGGCGGTGCTCGCGACGCTGCGCACCGTCCTCCAGCTCGGCCTCGCGCACACGGCCCGCCGCCTGCACCGCGACACCGTCGTCAGGCCGCACGCCCCGCCGGTGTCGGTGGTCGTGCCCGCCTACGACGAGGCCGCCAACATCGCCGCGGCCGTGCGCTCGATCGCCGCCTCCGAGCACCCGGCGGAGGTGGAGGTCGTGGTGGTCGACGACGGCTCCACCGACGGCACGGCCGACATCGCGCGGTCGCTGGGGCTGGCGAACGTGCGGGTGGTCAGCCAGTCCAACGGCGGCAAGTTCGCCGCCCTCAACACGGGCATCGCGCTGGCCCGGCACGACGCGCTGGTCCTGGTGGACGGCGACACCGTGTTCGAGCGCGACACCGTGTCCAAGGTCGTCCGCCCGCTCGGCGACCCCGGTGTGGGCGCGGTGTCGGGCAACGTGAAGGTCGCCAACCGGGGCGGCCTGCTCGGGCGCTGGCAGCACCTGGAGTACACGGCGGGGTCGAACCTCGACCGGCAGATCCTCAACGCGCTGGAGTGCATCCCGACGATCCCGGGCGCGATCGGGGCGTTCCGCCGGGAGGCGCTGGACGAGGTCGGCGGCATCAGCGCCGACACCCTCGCCGAGGACACCGACGTGACGATGGCGATCACCCGCGCCGGGTGGCGGGTGGTCTACGAACCGGCGGCGCGGGCGTGGACCGAGGTGCCGACCGGCGCGTCCGGGCTCTACAAGCAGCGCTACCGGTGGTCCTACGGCACGTTCCAGTCGATGTGGAAGCACCGGACGGCGCTGCGCGAGCACGGCCGGATGGGCCGGTTCGGGCTGCTGTACCTGCTGCTGTTCCACGTGTCGCTGCCCGCCCTGGCGCCCGCGCTGGACGTCTACGTGCTGTACGGGGCGTTCGTGGCCGACGCGCCGTGGGCGCTGGTGATCTGGGCGGTGTTCCTGGTCGTGCAGACGATCGGCGCCGGGTACGCCCTGAGGCTGGACGGCGAGTCGCTCAAACCCCTGTGGGTGTTCCCGCTCCAGCAGGTGGCCTACCGGCAGCTCACGTACGTCGTGGTGATCAAATCGCTGGTCACGGCCTTGCAGGGCACGCCGCTGGCGTGGCAGACGGCTCGGCGCAGCGGGCTCGCCGGGGTGGTCGCCCGGTAGCACCGCGGGTAGCATCAGCGGTATGAAAATCAGTGTGAGCCTCCCGGAGGAGGACGTCGAGTTCGTCGACCGCTACCTCAGGCAGCACCGCAGCTCGTCGCGGTCGTCGGTCATCCACCAGGCGATCGCGATGCTGCGCGAGGCCGGCCTGGAGAACGCCTACGCCAGTGCCTGGGACGAGTGGGAGACCGGCGGCGAGGGCGAGCTGTGGGAGACGACCGCGCCAGACGGTGCGGTCGATGCGACGAGGTGACATCTACTGGGTGGACCTGGAACCGGTGCGCGGCGCCGAGGCCAACAAGGTCCGCCCGGCCGTGGTCGTGAGCAACGACGCGGCGAACCGGGCCGCCGGACGGGGCGGCCGAGGGGTCGTGACGGTCGTGCCGATCACCTCCAACACCAGCCGGGTGTACCCGTTCCAGGTGCTGCTGCCCGCCAGGGAGTGCGGGCTCGGCGCGGACTCGAAGGCCCAGGCCGAGCAGGTGCGCACGGTCGCCGCGGCCAGGCTCCGCGCCCGCATCGGCGGCCTGCCGCCCGCGGTGCTCAAGCAGCTCGACGAGGCCCTGCGGATGCACCTGGCGCTCTGAAGCGCGCTCCGGAGCGCACCCTGGACCGGAGCCTGGACCGGGGCTTGGACCGGGGGCGGACTACAGGGCGAGGCTGACGGCGGCGGCCACCGCGCACAGCGCCAGCAGGGACGCGCCCACCACCAGCAACGCCCGCCCGGCCGGTCCCCGCCCGCCCGGGACCGGGGCCTGCTGCGGGAAGGACGGCGGGAAGGTCGACAGTTCCCCGACGTCCGGGAAGCCGTGTCCGGCGTCCCACGGCGCGTTGCCGTACCCGCCCTGCGGCAGGTTGCTCGGGTCGGGGACCCACTCGTTCCGGCTCGGCACGTACAGGCCCGTGCTCTCCGCGGTGGGGGCTTCCGGGGCGGGCGCGTCGGGGACCACCGGATCGGTGAACAGCGCGGCGACCCGCGCCCGCCTGCGGTCGCGCCACTGGAGCACCAGGCCGACCAGCGCGCACGCCAGCCCCGCGGCACCCAGGACGGCCGACGTCACGGACGCGACCTGGTCCGCCAGCTCCAACGACACGGCGACGAGTGTGGCAGAGACCGCGGACCCGCCGGAGCCCCGAGGGGCCCCGGCGGGGAGCGGTCAGCCGAGCACCCGGATCGCCGACGCCGGGCACAGCTGGGCGGCCTCGCGGGCCGTCGCCTCGTGCGGGCCGGTCGGCGTGGGCTCCAGCAGCACGACGGTCCCGTCCGACTCGTCCTGGTCGAAGACGTCCGGGTCGGTCAGGGCGCACATGCCGGAGCCCGCGCAGCGGTCCGGGTCCACCTCGACCCTCACGAGAACGCCACCGGCAGCTCGTGCACGCCGTAGATCGCCATGTCGGACCTCACCTTCACCTCCTCGGCGGGCACGGCCAGGCGCAGGTCCGGGAACTCCCGGAACAGCGCCGCGTACCCGACCCTCATCTCGATGCGGGCCAACTGCTGGCCCAGGCACTGGTGCACACCGTGCCCGAACCCGAGGTGCCCCGCCGCGGGCCGGTGGACGTCGAACTCGTCCGGCCGCTCGAAGCGCTCCGGGTCGCGGTTCGCGGCGGCCACCGAGATGGACACCGTGTCGCCCGCGCGGATCACGAAGCCGCCGATCTCCACGTCCTCCAGCGCCGTGCGGATCGTGCCGAACTGGAGGATCGACACGTACCGCATCAGCTCCTCGACGGTGTTGTCCACCAACGAGGGGTCGGCCCGGAACGCGGCCAGCTGCTCGGGGTGCCGCAGCAGCGCGAACGTGCCGATGCCGAGCATGTTCGCCGTGGTCTCGTGCCCGGCGACGAGCAGGAGCAGCCCCATGTTGGCGACTTCCTGGTCGGTCAGCTCGCCGGTCTGGACGAGCCCGGTGAGCATGTCGTCGCCCGGTTCGGCGTGCTTGCGCCGCACGAGCCGGGCGACGAACTCCTCCAGCCTGCCGAACGCCTCCCTGGACTGCTCGAACGTCTGGTCCAGGCGCAGCGCCGCCGCGGTGTCGCGCTGGAACGTCTCGCGCTCCTCCCACGGCACCCCCAGCAGCTCGCAGATCACCATGGACGGCACCGGCAGCGCGAAGTGCGCCACCAGGTCCGCGGGCGACCCGGCCGCGCGCAGCTGCGCGAGGTGCTCGGCCACGATCTGCTCGATGCGCGGCATCAGCGCGTTCATCCGCCGCACGGTGAACTGGCCGGTGAGCAGCTTGCGGTACCGGGTGTGGTCGGGGGCGTCCATCCCGATGAACATGCCGGGCTTGGCCGGGTCCTGGCGCGGCACCGGCCGGTCGGCCATGCCGCGCAGCGGGTGGTGCAGCTCGGACCGGCTGCTGAAGCGCCGGTCCGCGAGCACCTCCCGCGCCGGCGCGTAGCCGGTGACGAGCCACCCCTCGTGCCCGTCGGGGAACCGCAGCCTGCTGATGGGCTCCGTCGCGCGGATCTCCCCCAGCTGCGCGGGCGGGTCGAACACCGCCGTGCGTTTCGTCGGCAGCGCGATTTGCAGGACGTCGGTCATCTCGCACACCTCCCAGTGCGTTAAGGGACCTCCTTCGCAAGCTACAGAAAATTCACGAACCCGTGAAGTAAATATGCCGTCAGGGAACGGCTGTAGTACGGCTGATAGCAGGTGTGCTACAAATCGCCCGAGAACTCTGACATGGGGAGGTGGGGGTCCTTGGTCATCGACGTACGTGACCTGCGCATGCGCTACGGCTCGACGGACGTGCTGCGCGGCATCGACTTCACGGCGGGCCCGGGCGAGGTCGTCGCCCTGCTCGGGCCGAACGGGGCGGGCAAGACCACGACCATCGAGATCCTGGAGGGCTTCCGGCTGCCCTCCGCCGGCCACGTCCGGGTGCTGGGGCAGGACCCGGCCACCGGCGACGAGGCGTGGCGGGCCAAGCTCGGCGTGGTGCTCCAGTCCTGGCGCGACCACGGCCGGTGGAAGGTCCGCGAGCTGCTGCACCACATCGGGCGCTACTACCGGCCCTACTCCACGCCCGGCCGCGCCCGGCCGGTCGACACCGACGAGCTGGTCAAGACCGTGGGCCTCACCGAGCACGCGCACAAGAAGGTCGCCACGCTCTCCGGCGGCCAGCGGCGGCGGCTCGACGTCGCCATCGGCATCGTCGGCAAGCCCGAGCTGCTGTTCCTGGACGAGCCCACCGCCGGGTTCGACCCGCACGCCCGCCGCGACTTCCACGACCTCGTGCACCGGCTGTCGGACCTGGAGGGCATGACGATCCTGCTCACCACGCACGACCTGGCCGAGGCCGAGCGGCTGGCGGACCGCATCCTGGTCCTCGCGGGCGGCCGGATCATCGCCGACGGCAGCCCCGACCAGCTCGGCCGCCGGGTCGCGGGCAAGACCGAGGTGCGCTGGACGCACGACGGGCAGCGGCACGTGCACACCGCCGACGACGCGACCGGGTTCGTGCGGGACCTGTTCCGGCAGCACGCGACGGGCATCTCCGAGCTGGAGGTGCGCCGCAGCACCCTGGAGGACACCTACATGGCGCTGGTCCAGCGGCACGAGAGCGGGCAGGCCGAGGGCGAGGAGGTGGCGGTCCTGTGAGCGGCGCCGACGGCAAGCTCCTCGCGGTGCGGCTCGGCGTGGACCGGGGCCTGCGCGAGTTCCGGCACACGCTGGGCAGCAGCGACCAGATGTTCAACGTGGTCACCACGATCGGCTTCATGCTGGTGCTGTGGTTCCAGCGCGACACGGTGGTCGAGGGCACCGGCCTCACCCTGGCCGCGTTCACGCTGCCCAGCCTGCTCGGCATGGGCGTCGCGTTCGGCGGCCTGGTCGGGCCGGCGGGCCAGCTCAGCACCAACCGCGAGGACGGCACGCTGCTGCGCGCCAAGGCGGTGCCCAACGGGATGCTCGGCTACCTCGTCGGCCGGCTCGTGCAGATGGCCCTGGACAGCGGCTTCAGCCTGGTCGTGCTGCTGGTCCCGGCGGCGCTGCTGGTCGACGTGTTCGGCCACGCGGGCGTCGGCGGCGTGCTCGGCCTGCTGGCCGTGCTGGTGCTGGGGATGCTCGCGACCCTGCCGTGGGGCGCGGTCGCCGGGTCGATCACCAAGAGCCCCGGCAGCGCCATGGGCATCACCATGCTGCCGATGATGGGCATCGCCGCGATCTCGGGCGTCTTCTACCCGATCACCGCGCTGCCCGGCTGGCTCCAGGCGCTCGGCCAGTTCTTCCCGGTGTACTGGGTGGGGCTCGGCGCGCGCTCGGCGCTGCTGCCCGACGCGGCGGCGGCGGCCGAGATCGGCGGGACGTGGCGGACACCGGTGGTGATCGCGGTCCTGGCCACCTGGGCAGCGGTCGGGTTCCTGCTCGCGCCTACGATCCTGCGGCGGATGGCCCGCCGGGAGTCGGGGGCCGACATGGAGAAGCGCCGCCAGGCGGCGCTCCAGAGGGGCGCGGGGTGAGCGAGAGCGTCTACAACCGGATCGCGATGCTGCGCGCCGAACGGGGTGTGTCGCGCCGGCAGCTGTCCGAGGCCCTGGGCATCCACTACCAGACGGTGGGCTACCTGGAGCGGGGCGAGTACAGCCCGAGCCTGTACCTCGCGCTGCGCATCGCGCGGTACTTCGAGGTGCCGGTGGAGGTCGTGTTCTCGACCGACCCGTTCCCGCGCCTGGGCAGCCAGGGGGCGGAGCGGTCCGCGTAGACGCGGAGGGGGGCGGTCCCGCGAGGGCCGTCCCTCACCCGCCCAGCACACCGCGCAGCGCCGCGCGCAGGGCCAGGGCCAGTTCGGCGCGGCTCTCCGGCGTGCCCGGTTCGGGCGCGCCGAGCGCCCCCGCGCCGACCAGCCGGTCGAACAGCAGGCCGTCGACGAACGCCACCAGCTCGCGCCCGCGCCGCTCCGGTTCGGTCGCGCCGAGGGCGGCGAGCAGGTCCCGCGCCTGCTCGCGCAGGCGTTCGCCGTGGGCCAGGACGCCGCGCAGCTCCGGGTGGTGGGTGGCCTCCAGCAGGCACGCGTAGCGGGCCAGGGTTCGCTCCCGGCCGACCGTCATCCAGGCGTCCAGGACCCGCGCGAGGGCCTCGGCCAGCTCGTCGGGCTCCCGGGGCACGTCGGCACCCGCCTCGGCCACCTCCGCCGCGTCCAGCTCGGCCAGCCGCCGCACGACGCCCTCGACGAGCGCCTTGCGCGTGCGGAAGTACGCCGACGTGGACCCGAGCGGCACGCCCGCTTCGGCGTCCACGGCCCGGTGGGTCAGCCCGCGCATCCCCCGCGTGGCCACGAGGTGGATGGCGGCGTCGGCCAGCACGGCCATGCGCTCGGTCACGGGTGCGTCCTCCCTCTACGGGTGTAGAGTAACCGTATCTACAGGTGTAGAAGGTGGGGGACGTGAAGGCAGCGGTGGTGGGCGGCGGCCTCGGGGGGATCACCGCGGCGGTGGCGTTGCGGGCGGTCGGCTGGGAGGTGGTCGTCCTCGAACGGGCGGCCGGGTTCGGCGAGGTGGGCGCGGGCATCGGGATCATGCCCAACGCCCTGGGCGCGCTGGCCGCGCTCGGCCTGGCGGACGAGGTGCGGCGGATCGGCACGCCGCGCGTGGCGGGCGGGGTCCTCGACCCGCGCGGTCGGCCGCTGACGCACGTGGACGCCGGGCGGCCGGAGCACGTGGTGGCCGTGCACCGGGCGGACCTGCACCGCGTGCTGCGCTCGGCGCTGCCCCCGGCGTGCCTGGTCACCGACGCCGAGGTGCGGTCGGCGGAGGACCTGGACGCGGACCTCGTGGTGGCCGCAGACGGCATCCGCAGCGGCCTCCGGCGGGCGCTGTTCCCCGACCACCCCGGCCCGGTCCACACGGGCACGACGGCGTGGCGCGGGGTCGGCGCGGCCCGCTTCCCGGCCGACCTGGGGATCAGCCAGACGCTCGGGCCGGGCACCGAGGCGGGCGTGCTGCCGCTCGGCGACGGCCGGGTGTGCTGGTACGCGGCGACGGTCGCGCCCCCCGGCGGCCGTGCCGACGACGAGCTGGGGGAGGTGCGGCGGCTGGTCGGCGACTGGCACGACCCGATCCCGGCCGTGCTCGACGCCACGCCGCCGGACGCCGTGCTGCGGCACGACGTCCAGGAGCTGCGCGCGCCGCTGCCGACCTACGTGCGCGGCCGGGTGGCGCTGCTCGGCGACGCCGCGCACGCGATGACCCCGTACCTCGGGCAGGGCGCGTGCATGGCGATCGAGGACGGCGTGGTGCTCGCCGCGCTCTGCGCGCGCCACGACCTGCCGACCGCCCTGGCGGAGTACGACCGGGTGCGCCGCCCCCGCACGCAGGCCGTCGCGCGGGCGTCCCGGGCGGCGGGCCGGGTGGGGCACCGGCTGCGCAACCCGGTCGCGGTGGCGGTGCGCGACGCGGCGATGCGCGCCGTGCCCGACGCGGTGGCCCTGCGCGGGATGGCGCGGTTCCTCCGCTGGACGGCCCCGGACCTCTCACCCGATAGGTGAAATATTCACGGTGACAGATATCACAGATAACTCCCGCGATTCGAGCATGTAACAATCGAATATCACTCGTTTTCCCAGTCTGCGTCACTCTTTCGAGGTATCAAGCACTCACAGTGTGGTCCTGACTCCAGGCTGTACTCCCGCCGAGTGCCCGGCACGGCGGTTCACCTTCCTCGAAAGTGCAACTACGGTGTCCCGCCATGGCCCCCGTCCCCTCGTGTCCGGCTGAAGCCATCTCCCTGCGCGAGCCCGTCGTCGACCTCGCGGAGGCCGACGACTTCATCCGGCTGCACCACTCCGAGCACCCCGACCTCGGCCCGGTGGAACACCGCCTGGCCGAGGTGCACGCCGAGATCGCGGCCACGGGGACGTACCGCCACACGGCCGCCGAGCTGGCGTTCGGCGCCCGGGTCGCGTGGCGCAACAGCGCGCGGTGCATCGGTCGCCTGTACTGGCGGAGCCTGAAGGTGCGCGACCTGCGGGACCTGCGCGACCCCAAGGAGGTCGCCGACGAGTGCGTCGAGCACCTCAGGCTCGCCGGCAACGGCGGCCGGGTCCGCCCGGTGATCACCGTGTTCGCGCCCGACGAGCCCGGTCGACCCGGTCCGCGCGTCGTCAACGAGCAGCTGATCCGCTACGCGGGCTACGAGGGCGCGGACGGGGGCGTGCTCGGCGACCGCCGCAACCTCGCGCTCACCGGGAAGGCCCTCGACATGGGCTGGCGACCGCCGGCGCGGCGCGGGCCGTTCGACGTCCTGCCGCTGGTCGTCGAGCGCGAGGACGCCGACCCGTGCCTGGTGGAGATCCCGCGCGACGCGGTGATGGAGGTGCCGATCACGCACCCCGAGTTCCCGTGGCTGGCCGAGCTGGGGCTGCGCTGGCACGCCGTGCCCGCCATCAGCAACATGCGGCTGCGGATCGGCGGCGTCGACTACCCGGCCGCGCCGTTCAACGGCTGGTACATGGGCACCGAGATCGGCGCGCGCAACTTCGCCGACACCGACCGGTACGACCTGCTGCCCTACCTGGGCCGGCGGATGGGCCTGGACACGGCCAACGTGCAGTCGCTGTGGAAGGACCGCGTGCTGGTCGAGCTGAACCGCGCGGTGCTGCACTCGTTCGCCGAGGCGGGCGTGACCATCACCGACCACCACACCGAGTCCGACCGCTTCCTCACGCACATCAGGAAGGAGGAGGCCGCGGGCCGCAAGTGCCCGGCCGACTGGACGTGGATCGTGCCGCCGATGTCGAGCGGCGTCACGAGCGTCTTCCACCGGTACTACGACGAGGAGGAGTTGCTGCCCAACTTCTTCCCCGGCGACACCACGGGGGTCTGCCCGGTCATCCACTGACGCCGGGCACCGGCCGCCGGACGCCGGCTGCTGGTCGGAGTGCAGCAAGACGTACATACGGTTGAAATACGGCCGTAAGTGTGGTGTAGATCACCTTGGGCGGACTAGGGTGACTCTCCGTGAGAGTCGGCATACCCGCAGAGTCGCGGCCCGCCGAGCGCCGCGTCGCCGGTCTACCGGAAACGGTGACCACGCTGATCGGTGCCGGTCTCGCGGTGGACGTGCAGGCCGGGGCGGGCGCGCGCGCCCACGCCCCGGACGCCGCCTACCGCGCGGCCGGCGCGAGCACCACGCCCGACCACCCGGCGGGTCGCGCCGAGGTCGTCATCTCCGTCCAACCCCCCACCCCGGCCGAGGCAGCGCGGCTGAGGGAGGGCGACATCACGATCAGCTTCCTCCAGCCGAGGCAGGAACCGGAGCTGGTCGCGGTCCTGAGGGACCGCGGCGTCACCGCGTTCAGCCTCGACCTGCTGCCCCGGGTCACCCGGGCGCAGTCGGCGGACGCCCTGTCCTCCCAGGCCCTCGTGGCGGGCTACCGCGCGGTCGTGGAGGCCGCGCACCGCCTGCCGAGGTTCCTGCCGATGTTCACCACCGCCGCGGGCACCGTCCCGCCCGCCAAGGTGCTGGTGCTCGGGGCGGGCGTGGCCGGCCTCCAGGCCATCGCCACGGCGCGGCGGCTCGGCGCGGTCGTCGAGGCGTACGACGTGCGCGCCGCCGCCGCGGAGGAGGTCCGCAGCCTCGGCGCGAAGTTCGTCGAGCTGGACCTGGAGACCCAGGACGGCGTCTACGCGCGGGCGCAGTCCGAGACGTTCCTGGAGCGGCAGCGCGAGCTGATCGCCGAGCGCGTCGCCGCCTCCGACGTGGTGATCACCACGGCCGCCGTCCCCGGCCGCACCGCGCCCGTGCTCGTCACCACGGACATGCTCAAGGCCATGGCCCCCGGCTCGGTCGTGGTCGACCTCGCCGCCGAGTCGGGCGGCAACGTCGCCGCGAGCGTCGCCGGCGAGGACACGTGGGTGGGCGACGTGCTCGTGTTCGGCGCGCGCAACCTGCCCAGCACCATGCCGGCGCACGCCAGCAAGCTCTACGCGCGCAACGTCGCCAACCTGCTGCTGATGATGACCCGGGACGGCGAGGTGCGGCCCGACCTCGACGACGAGGTGCTGGGCGGCTGCTGCCTGACCCACGCGGGCGAGCTGAGGGGGGAGCTGCCGTGATCGACCTGCTGACGATCTTCGTGCTCGCCGTGTTCGTGGGCTTCGAGGTCGTGTCGAAGGTGTCCACCATCCTGCACACGCCGCTGATGTCCGGCGCGAACGCCATCCACGGCGTGATCCTGGTCGGCGCGGTCCTCATCACCGGGCGCGCGGAGGGCCCGCTGGAGGTCGCGCTCGGCCTCGCGGCGGTCTTCCTGGCCACGGTCAACGTCGTGGGCGGGTTCGTGGTGACCGACCGGATGCTGGAGATGTTCAAGGGGCACCGGCGGTGACCCCCACCTGGGTGCAGCTGGCGTACCTCGTCGCCGCCGTGTGCTTCGTGCTGGCGCTCAAGGGCCTGAGCACGCCGAGGTACGCCCGCGCGGGCAACCTGGTCGGCGCGGCGGGCATGGCGCTGGCGGTGGTCGTGGCGTTCGCCCACGGCGCGGTCCACAACGGGGTGCTCATCGCGCTGGCCGTCGCGGCGGGCGTCGCCGTCGGCGTCCCGGCCGCGCGCTCGGTGCGGATGACCGCCGTCCCGCAGATGGTGGCGCTGTTCAACGGCGTCGGCGGCGCGGCGGCGGCCCTGGTCGCGCTCGCCGAGTTCCTGGAGGTGACCGACGGGGCGGTGCTGTTCCAGGTCGCCACCGCGCTCACCGTGCTGATCGGCTCGGTCAGCTTCTCCGGCAGCGTCGTCACCTTCCTCAAGCTCCAGGAGGTCATGACGACGCGGCCCGTGCTGCTGCCCGCCGGCCGGGTGCTCGGCATCGGCGCGGCGGCGGTGAGCGCGGTGCTGGCGGTGCTGGTCGTGGTCACCGGGAGCGGCGCGCTGCTCCTGCTGCTGGCCCTCGCGGGGCTCGCGCTGGGCGTGCTGTTCGTGCTGCCGGTCGGCGGCGCGGACGTGCCGATCGCGATCTCGCTGCTCAACGCGTTCACCGGCCTGGCCGTGGCGGCGTCGGGCTACGTGCTGGCCAACACGCTGCTGATCGTCTCCGGCACGCTCGTCGGCGCGTCCGGCACGATCCTGACCCGGCTGATGGCGCAGGCGATGGGCCGTTCCCTGGCCAACATCCTGTTCGGCGCGTTCAAGGCCACCGCGGTGGCCGCGGTGTCGGGGGAGCAGCGCACCGTGCGCTCCGGCACCGTGGAGGACGTCGCCATCCTGCTCGGCTACGCCCACTCGGTGCTGGTGGTGCCCGGCTACGGCCTGGCCGTGGCGCAGGCCCAGCACGCCGCGCGGGAGCTGGCGCAGGTCCTGGAGCGGCGCGGCATCGCCGTGGACTACGGCATCCACCCCGTCGCCGGGCGGATGCCGGGGCACATGAACGTGCTGCTGGCCGAGGCCGACGTGCCGTACGAGCACCTGAAGGAGCTGGACGACGTCAACCCGGGCATCGGCAGCGTCGACGTGGTGCTGGTCGTCGGGGCGAACGACGTGGTCAACCCCGGCGCGCGCGACGAGCCGTCCAGCCCGATCTACGGCATGCCGATCTTCGACGTGGACCGCGCCAAGGCCGTGGTGTTCATGAAGCGCTCGATGCGGCCGGGCTTCGCGGGCGTGGACAACGCGCTGCTCTACAACCCCAAGACCACGCTGCTGTTCGGCGACGCGAAGGACTCGCTGACCAAGCTCCTCGCCGCGGTGAAACAAGTCTGACCCGAGAGTCCAACGCCCAGACCCCGAGAGTCCAACGCCCAGACCCCGAGAGTCCAACGCTCAAGCCCCGAGAGTCCAACGCCCAGGACCCCTGAGTTCCGCGTTCCGCATACCGACCGGTCGGCCCGAACGAAGAACTCACCGGGCCTGGGCGTTGGACTCTCGGGACCCGGGGGTTGGACTCTCGGGGCCTGGGGGTTGGACTCTCGGGTGGGTCAGGGGAGGTCGTAGCCGGGGACGGGTGGGCCGAGGTGGTCGCCGAACGCGGCGTCCGCACCGGCCCGCGCCCACCACGCGGCGGACTCGGCGGTGGCGACGTCGGGGACCAGGACGGACACGCCGGTGTCGCGGAGCAGCGCGACCAGGTCGGTCGTCGCCCGGTGCAGGAACGACCCGGGCCGGTCGGCGAGCCGGCGCACCACCGACGGGTCGAGCAGCAGGGCGTCCACGGGCAGCTCCGCCAGCAGCGCCAGCTCGGCCTGCCCGCCGTCGAACCCGGCGAGACCGGTGGCGATGCCGTTGTCCCGCAGCACCTGCGCGTTGTCCTCGCCGTACCCCGCGAGCACCGACCGGGTGTCCAGGAAGACCCGCAGCCGCTCCGCGGGCAGCCCGGTCTCGTCGAGCGTCCGCTTGACCGTGCGCACCAGGTCCTCGTCGCGGGACTGGGTGGGCGACAGCACGACGTGCAGCGCGCCGGACGCCCCGGTCACCTCGCCCGCCGCCTCGCGCATCGACCACCGGCCCAGCTCGAACGTCAACCCGCCGGCCTCGGCCAGCGCCACGCACTCGTCGTGCCCCAGGTCCTCGTCCGGGAGCGGCCAGCGGACCCGGACCACGTGGCCGAGCAGCCCCCCGCCGGCCAGGGCCACCACGGGCTGGTGCCACACCTCCAGCTCCCCGTCGGCGAGCGCGCCGGGCATCCGCGCGGCCGTCGCCTGCCGCCGCCGGGTCCGCTGGTCCTCGTGCCGGTCGTAGGTCTGCCACTGCCGCGTGCCGCACGCCTTGGCCCGCCGCGCGGTCGCGTTCGCCGCGCGCAGCACCTCGGCCACGTCCCAGCCCGCCGCCGGCCGGTCGACCACCCCGGTGCACGCGGGCAGCGCCACCCCGCCCTCGCCGGGCCGCGCCAGCGCCTCGTTGAACCGCTCCACCAGGTCGGGCACGGCCGGCGTGGTGGGCGAGTTCTCGACCAGGACGGCGAACTCGTCGTCGCCGACCCGCGCCACCAGCGCCTTCTCCTCGGCCACGACCGCCTCCAGCCTGCGCGCGACCTCCTGGAGCAGCCGGTCGCCGGCGGCGTGCCCCAACCCGTTGTCGACCAGCGAGAACGCGTCGAGGTCCAGGTGGTAGAGGGTGATCCCGCCGGGCGTCGAACCGTGCAGCGCCTCCAGCCGGCCGGCCAGCAGCTGCCGGTTCGCCAGGCCGGTCAGCGAGTCGTGCAGCAGCTGGTGGTCCAGGTTCTTCTGGAGCAGGTGCAGCTCGCTGACGTCGTCGGCCATCGTCACGTGGTACGCGGGCCGCCCGTCCTCGTCGCGCAGCAGCGACACGGCCAGGTGCGCCCACACCGGCTCGCCGTCGGCGCGCCGCAGCCGCCGCCGCTCGCGGAACCGCTCCACGCCGCCCGCCGCGACCGCCCGGTACCTCGCCGCGAGCGCCTCGGCGTCCTCCGGGTGGAACAGCCCGGCCAGCGGCGTGCCGGGCAGCGAGGACCGGTCGAGGTCGAGCATCTCGGCCAGCGCCGCGTTCGCCTGCACGCAGGTGCCGTCGAGGTCGGCGACCACCATGCCGGTCGCGACCGTCTCGAACACCTCGCGGAACCGCGCCTCGCTGGCCCGGAGCCCGCGCTCCGCGCGCCGCTTGCCGAAGACCAGGGCCCGCTTGATCTCCTCCTGCTGGTCGAACGCGTCCAGCCGCATCGCGGTGGCGAAGCTCGCGGCGAGGCTGCCCAGGATCGCCACGACCTTCTCCGGGAGCGCGGGCACGTCGCGCAGCTCCGGGGTGAACAGCAGGGCGTGACCCAGCACGTCCACGGTCCGCTGGAGCGTCTTCGGGCCGGTGAAGTGCGCGCGCACCAACCGGTGCCCGACGACGTCGACCGGGTCGGCGGTGAAGGGGTCGGCCTGCACGGCGTCGGCGATCACGTCCACCTGCTCCAGCAGGAACAGCTCGATCTCGACGGGCGAGAGCGGGACGTAGGCGGTCGGGTACACCGCCCGCATCCAGGCGCGCGCGATCTCCTGCCGCCTCGTCCTAACGGGCGGCGACACCGGTGCTCACCTCTTGCGACCCACCCCGGCGAAGATCCCGGCCCGGTCGGCGTCCTCCTCGGCCGCGCCCTCCTCCGGCCGCCACCGGGGCAGCGGCACGATCCCGGGCTCGACGACGTCGAAACCGGCGAACAGCGCCGTGATCTCCTCGTGCGTGCGCGGGAACACCGGGTTGGCGCTGCGGCGCATCACCTCGACGACCCGGGCCGTCTCCTCGGGCTGGAGGTCCGCCGTGAACTGGGAGAACGCGAAGAAGCTGCCGGGGACGACGGCGTCGCGGTAGGCGGCGACCACCCCCGCCGGGTCCTTCTCCGGCGGCACGAAGTGGAAGACGCCCACGGCCAGCACGCCGAGCGGTTCGGCGAAGTCGACCAGGCCGGTGCCGCGCGCGGCATCCAGCACGGCGTCCGGGTCGGTCAGGTCCTCCTGGAGGATCGTGGCCCGCTCGTCGTCCTCGAGGATCATCCGGCTGTGCGCGACGGCCACGTCCTCGAAGTCCACGTAGACCACGCGGCACGCCGGGTCGGCCCGCTGCGCGATCTCGTGCACGTTGCCCACGGTCGGGATGCCGGAGCCGAGGTCGAGGAACTGCCGCACGCCCGCGCCGACCAGGTGCAGCACGGCGCGGCGCAGGAACGAGCGGTTGAGCCGGGCGATCGTGCGGGCGTTCGGCTGCGCCCGGACGAACCGCTCCGCCAGCTCGCGGTCGGCGGCGAAGTTGTGGCCGCCGCCGAGCAGGTAGTCGTACAGCCGGGCCGCGCTCGGCAGCTCGACGTCCACGTGGTCCGGGACCCAGCCCAGCCGTTGCGCCACCGCTCCCTCTCCCGTGTGCCGGTGTCCCCGCGGGGGCGAGGTTACCGACGTGCCCGACCCCTGGGCAGGGGCTGCGACCGCTTGTCCCCGATCGGCGTACAGGCGCGCCGGGGCACGACGACGGCGAGTACCACCGGCCGCGCCCGTGACCCGAGGTCCGCGGTGCGCGCGACGACCGGACCACGGCGGCGCTCCCCGGAAGGCCACCTGCCCTCACCTGAACAGGTGTCACCCGAGTGGAGGGGCGGCGTGTCCGCCCGGTGTGGTCGAGCCGGCGCCGGAGGGCGGCCGGAGGCACCCCCGACGCGGTGCCGGAACCCCCGCCGTCCCGAGGAGTGGACGCCGCGGCGTTGCCCCGGAGCACCGTTCCGACGCCGCCGCCACCCCGTCGCGCGACCGCCGGCGGGCCCCTCGGCGTCGAGCGCGGGGACGCCGGGGAGTCGGCCGGCAACCTGCTGAAACGAGCGCGCGCCCGGCCGGTCCGGTCCACTTCGGACGGCGCCCGCACGGCCCGTCCGACCGCCCGCCGCAGCGGTGCGGGACCGCCCCGCCGACCGGGTCGCCACCCCGTTGTCTCGGATTCCGATACAAGCCCAGGAAGTACCATTCGCGCATGTCAGACGAGGCACGCTTGCTCACGGACGTGGTCACCAGACTGCGTCGGGCACTGCGCACCAGCATCCGGTCGGAATGGCCGTGGGACTCCCTCCCGATGGCACAGGTCGAGCTCCTCCAGACGCTCGCCGAACGCCCGCCCATGCGCGTGGGCGACCTGGCCGCCGAGCTGCGCCTGGCGCCCAACACGGTCAGCGGCCTCGTCGGCCAGCTCATCGAGGGCGGCCTCGTCGAACGCGGCGGCGACCCGGCCGACCGGCGGGTGGCCCTGCTGTCGGTGACGCCCGGGGGGCACGAGCAGCTCGCCGTCTGGCAGGCCGCGCACGAGAAGCGCATCGGGTCCGCGCTGGACCGGCTGGAGCCGGGCGAGCGCGACGACGTGGTCCGCGCCCTCGCCGCCCTCGACCACCTGGTGGACCACCTGCGTGCCAGCTGAACGCCACGTGCTCGCGGCCGTCGCGCTGGGGGGCGGCCTCGGCGGCCTCGCCCGGTACGGCGCGTCCCTCGCCCTGCCCGGCCCCGTCGGCACGCTCGTCGTCAACGTCGTCGGCTGCGCCCTGATCGGCGTGCTGCTCGCCCTCGCGCCGCGCCTGCACCCGCTCGCCCGGCCGTTCCTCGGCGTCGGCGCGCTCGGCGGCTTCACCACGTTCTCCGCGTACGCCCTCGACGCGCTCCACCTCGACGGCCCGCCCGCGTTCGCCTACCTGCTCGGCACCCCGCTGCTCGCCTTCGCCGCCACCGGCCTGGCCGCCGCGCTCACCCGGCGGGCGCTCCGGTGACCGCGCTGCTCGTCTTCGCGGGGGCCGCGACCGGCGCCGTCCTGAGGTACCTGACCACCAGGCTGCTGCGCGGCGACTTCCCGTGGGCGGTCCTCGCGGTCAACGTCGTGGGCTCGTTCGCCCTGGGCTGCGTGGCCGGCTCGTCCCCGGCGCTGACCGCGCTGGTTGGCACCGGCCTGTGCGGCGGCCTGACGACCTACAGCACGTTCAGCCAGGACACGGTGACCCTCGTCGAGCAGGGCCGGTACCCGAAGGCCCTCGCGAACGCGGCCGCCAACCTCGTCGCGGGGGTGGCGGCGGCCGCGCTCGGCCACGCGCTCAGCCGGTAGGGGCGAGCCGCTCCAGCACGTCGGGCAGCTCGTCGGTGTGCACGACGCCCAGTCGCTGCGTGGCCCGGGTCAGCGCCACGTACAGGTCGCTCGCCCCGCGCGGCGACTCGGCGAGGATGCCCGCGGGGTCGACCACGAGCACCGAGTCGAACTCCAGGCCCTTCGCGTCCACCACGCCCAGCACGACGACCTGCGCGTCCAGGTCGTCCGAGGCGCCCGGCACGGCCTCGCGCAGCTCCCCGACCGACGCGGCGGGCACGATCACGGCGAGCTTGCCGTCCCCGATCGCGGTGATCTCCTTCTCCACCAGCGTCGGCAGGACCTCGGCGGGCGTCGGCACGCGCAGGCTCCACGGCGGGAAACCGCTGTCGCGCACCGAGGTCGGCGGCACCAGGTCGGGGTCGACGGAGGCCAGCACGTCCGCCGCCACCGCCATGATCTCCGACGGCGTCCGGTAGTTCACGGTCAGCTCGGTGAGCTTCCAGCGGTCCATCACGTACGGCGAGAGCACCTGGTCCCACGACGACGCGCCCGCGATGTCGCCGGTCTGCGCGATGTCGCCCACCACGGTCATCGACTTCGACGGGCAGCGCCGCATCAGCGTGCGCCAGGCCATCGCCGACAGCTCCTGCGCCTCGTCCACGATGACGTGCCCGAACGTCCACGTCCGGTCGGCCGCCGCGCGCTCGGCCGCGGTCTCGTAGCGCTCCGCGCCGTGCCGCTCGGCCAGCCGGTAGGCGTCGACCAGGTCGGTCGCCATGAGGATGTCCGGGTCGGCGTCGTCCTCCAGGTCGAGGATGTCCAGCACGCCCTGCGCGTAGTCGACGGCCTGCCGCCGCTGGCGCTCCGCGCGGGCCTTGGCCTCGGTGTCGTCCTCGCCGAGCAGCTCCGCGGCCTCGTCCAGCAGCGGCACGTCGGCGGGCGTCCACTCGGTGCCGCGCGGCCGGTGCAGCAGGGCGCGCTCGGCGGGGGAGAGCTTCGGGGTGGCCTTGGCGATCAGCTTCGGCGACGCGAACAGGTCCTCCAGCAGCTGCTGCGGCGACAGGGTCGGCCACAGCCGCTCGACGGTGGCCTGCACCTTCGGGTCCTCGCGCAGCTCGCGCCGGATGTCGTCCACGTCGGCCTGGTCGAGGAGGTGCCGCCCCAGCCGGGACACCGCCTGCGAGGCCAGCGCGGAGATGATCTCGCGCTGGAACGTCCGCCGCGCCTCGTTGTGCGGGCGGCGGGTGCGCCGGGCGCGGCCCCGGGCGTCGGAGATCGTGCGCCGGTCCAGCCGCAGCACGTCCTGGTCGAACGGCACCTCGACCAGGCTCGGCGCCTCCTGCCGGTCCTTGATCGCGTGCGCCACCACGTCCGCCATCTCCACGCGGCCCTTGAGGGCGGCCACCTCGGCGGGTTCGCGGCCGACCGCGGTGAGGCCGGGGAACAGCTCGCCCACCGTGGACAGCAGCACGCCGGTCTCGCCCAGCGACGGCAGCACCTGCCCGATGTAGCGCAGGAACGTCGCGTTCGGGCCGACCACCAGCACGCCGCGCTTCGCCAGCTGGCGGCGGTGCGTGTAGAGGAGGTAGGCGGCGCGGTGCAGCGCGACCGCCGTCTTGCCGGTACCCGGACCGCCCTGCACGACGACCACGCCGTTCAGCTCGGTGCGGATGATCCGGTCCTGCTCGGCCTGGATGGTGGCGACGATGTCGCCCATCTGCCCGGTGCGGCTCGCGTTCACCGCGGCCAGCAGGGTCGCCTCGCCGGTCAGGCCCTCCGACGGCCGGTTCGGGTCGACCGAGCTGATGTCGAGCAGCTCGTCGTCGAAGCCGACGACCTTGCGCTGCTTGGTCCGCAGGTGCCGCCGCCGGCGCACGCCGTCCGGTGCGGCGGCCGTGGCCAGGTAGAACGGGCGGGCGGCGGGCGCCCGCCAGTCCATCAGCAGCGGCTCGTACTCCTTGTCCTCGTCGAACAAGCCGATCCGGCCGATGTAGAAGCGGTCGTCGGTGTGGAAGTCGAGCCGGCCGAAGCACAGCCCGTTCTCCACCGCGCTGTACTGCGCGAGCTGGTCGGAGTACATGGCCACCGAGGTGTCCCGCTCGGAGCGCATCTGGTGGGTCCCGCCGGTTTGCCGAAGCGCGCCGGCCAGGCGCTTCGAGCTCTGTTCGCGGAGGTCGTCCAGCCTGCCGTACAGCATCGACACGTATTCCTGCTCCGACTCGGTTTCCGCGAGCCGGAGGTCATCGGAGGGGCTTGACAACGTGCCTCATTTCTGGATAGCGTGGTTTATCAGGCTGCGTCGCATTCGGCTGACAGCTCGTCGTGACGGTTTCCTGCGCTGGTCGCGCGCGCAGAACGTCTAATCTACTACACGCCCCTGCTCGTGGTGCAGGAACGACTTCACCAGCAGGTCGGCCAGGTGGGCGCGTTCGGCGGCGTCCAGTGCGGCGAACAACCGGTCCTCCACCTCTTCCGCGAGTTCCAGCCGGTGCCGCAGCGCCCGCTCGCCCGCGGCGGTCACGTGCACCGAGTAGCGCCGCCGGTCCCGGGCGTCGCGCAGCCGGGCGGCGAGGCCGAGCCGCTCCAGGTCGTCCACCAGGGTCACCAGGTCGCTCGCGTCCACGCCGAGCCGGTCGCTGATCTGCCGCTGCGAGGCGGGGCCGCCGTCCACGAGCTGCCAGAGCACGGCCACGTGGATGTGGCGGAGGCCGTCGTCGACCAGGTCGGCCGAGATGCGCCGGGCCCGCTTGGTGAGCTGGAGCATGAGGTAGCTCGGGTGTCGTCTCAGCCGCTCCACGCTCATGGGGGCAATCATATGAACCCCGCGTCGTCCGCTCGGGCGTCCGAGCGCGGCGGCACTTCGGCACGCCGGGTGAGGGCCGTGCCGCCCGACGAGGGGTGTGGTCGGGCACGCGGGTGAAATCGGGCACGGGCCCGTCGATCACCCGGCACGCTGTGGAGGTGTGAGGGAACAGCGCCAGGAGCTGGTGGGGCTCGCCCGTGCCGCGGTGGACCGCCCGAGGTGGCAGCTCGCGTTCACGGTCGTCGTGTCGGTCTGGTCGGGGGCGTGGGTGGTGGGCCAGGTGTCCGGCGCGCCGAGCCCGCTGGACGTGCTGCCGGCGCGCTGGGCGGGGCTGCCGACGGGGTGGCTCGACGCGGCGGCGGCGTGGTGCTCCGGGCGCACCGGTCCGCTGGCCGCGGTGGGCGGCCTGCTGTGGGCGATGACGAGCCCGCGGCGGCAGGCGTCGGCGCCCCTCGGCTGGCTCGCCGTGATGGCCGCCGCGCAGGACGTCGGGTACGACGCGGTGAAGTGGGCGCTGCTCGCGCTGGCGGTCTTCCTGGCCGTGATGGGCCTGGTGTCGATCCCCGGGCGGCGGGCGTTCGTGGTCGACCGGGTGGTGGTGATCCCGAAGGACGTGGCGCGCGCGGGTGCGACGGCGGTGGCGCTGTCCGCGGTCGTCCCGCTCGTCGCACCGGGCCTCGCGCTCGCCCGGTTGGTCGCCCCGTACCTCACCCGACCGCCGCGCCCCGCGCGGACGCCGATCGTCCGCGTCGCCTCCGCTGAACGGCCGCACCCGTTCGACACGGCCGGTGACCTGCCGGAACCGGTCCCGTCCCCGCGCGCGGCACGCTGAGCAGTCCGCCGATTCGCGGTCCGGCGCACCGTTGTGGGAAATTAGTTCTGCACCCCAACAATTACCGCCGCTTTCCGCAAGATTCGCGCCCGGGGGCAGTCCCGGACCGGTCGCGGCGGAGTAAAGCGAGTAGTACTCACATCACATTCCGGAATCGTCTGTTTGGGCTTACCGGTCCGTATCCATCAAGATGAGTGCGTGCATGAAAATCCCGCCGAAAACCGCTTAGCCAAGGTGATGCGGCGTCAGCCCGTTCAGCAGCGCGGGGCCGCCACGGTGACCGCGATTGTCGATGCCTGCGCGACGCTGCTCAACGACTACGACTACGACGACATCACCACCGCCCGGATCGTCGAGCTGGCAGGCGTGCCAATTGGATCGTTCTACCAATACTTCCCGGACAAGCGTTCTGTCGTGCACGCGTTGGCGCTGCGCGGCATGGAGGAGTACCTGGGGCGGGTGCAGACCCTGTTCACCGAGGGTCAGCTGGCCCCCACCTGGCGGGAAGCGGTGCAGCAGGTCGTCGCCGTCTACATGCGCATGCTGGTCGAGCTGCCGGGGTTCGGGCGGGTGCGGTTCAGCGACCTGCTCGACGGGCACCGCCTCGACTCCTCGGTCGACCAGTACGAGCTGATGGCCGAACGGCTCCGCGACCTGTTCCTCGGCCGGTTCGCGGTGCGCGGCGACGCGCCGGTGACGCTGACCTTCAGGATGGCCGCGCAGACCGCGGACTCCCTCTACAAGCTCGCCGAGCGCGTGGAGCCCGACGAGCGGCCGGTGGTCCTGCGGACCGCGGACGGCGTGATCCTGAAGATGCTCGCGGGAGTGTTCGACCCGGCGTGACTTGCCGCGCCGCCCCGGGTGGTGTGGGGTGGTGCGGTGAGCGACGACTTCGACGTGATCGTGATCGGCGGCGGCCCGGTGGGCGAGAACGCCGCTGCCCGCACCGCCGCGGGCGGCCTGCGCACCGCGCTGGTCGAGGCGGAACGGGTCGGCGGCGAGTGCTCGTACTGGGCGTGCATGCCGAGCAAGGCGCTGCTGCGCCCCGGTCACGCGCTCGCCGCCGCCCGCCGCGTGCCGGGCGTGCCGGTGGGCGACGCGCTCGACGCCGCCGCGGTGCTCAAGCGGCGCAACGGTTTCACCTCCGACTGGGACGACTCGGGCCAGGTCGCGTGGGCCGAGGGCGCCGGGCTGACCGTCGTGCGCGGGCACGGGCGCCTGGCCGGTGAGCGGCGGGTGTCCGTCGACGGCCGGGTGCTGACCGCGTCGCGCGCCGTCGTCGTGTGCACGGGCAGCGTGCCGCGCGTGCCGGACCTGCCGGGGCTGGGCTCGTACTGGACGTCGCGCGACGCGACCTCGGCGCAGGAGGTGCCCGCCTCGCTGGTGGTGCTGGGCGGCGGCGTCGTCGGCGTGGAGATGGCGCAGGCGTGGGCCCGCCTGGGGTCTTCGGTGACCCTGGTGGTGTCCGGTGCACGGCCGCTGCCGAAGTTCGAGGCGTTCGCGGGCGACCTCGTCGCCGAGGGGCTGCGCGAGGACGGCGTGCGCGTCGTCCTGGACGCGCGCGCGGTGCGGGTGTCCACAACGGACGGCGGCACCGGGTTGGAGCTGTCCACCGGCGAGACGGTGTCCGGCGCGCACCTGCTGGTCGCGACCGGCCGGCGGCCCGCGACCTTCGACCTGGGCGTGGAGGACCTCGGCTTCGAGGCGGGCGAGGCGCTCCCGGTCGACGACACCGGCCGGGTGTCCGGAGTGGACTGGTTGTACGCGGCGGGCGACGTCACGGGTCGCGCGCTGCTCACCCACCAGGGCAAGTACGCCGCCCGCGCGGTCGGTACCGCCATCGTGACCGGCGCGGTGGACCCCGAGCCGTGGACGGCCCCGGTCGCCACCGCCGACCACGCCGCCGTGCCGCAGGTGGTGTTCACCGACCCGGAGGTCGCGTTCGTCGGCCTCACCGAGGCGCAGGCGCGCGGGGCCGGGCTCGACGTGCGGGTCGTCGACCTGGACATCGCCGTGGCGGGCTCCTCGCTGCACGCCGACGGCTACCGGGGCAAGGCGCGGGTGGTCGTGGACGAGCGCAAGCGGACCCTCGTCGGCGTCACGTTCGCCGGGCCGGACGTGGCCGAGATGCTGCACGCGGCGACCATCGCGATCGTCGGCGAGGTGACCGTGGACCGGCTGTGGCACGCGGTCCCCGCCTACCCGACGATCAGCGAGGTGTGGCTGCGGCTGCTGGAGGCGTACGGCCTCTAGCCGGAACCCGCTGTCACCGCAGGGGAAGCGCGCATATTCACCCGAACGGCCACAGCGGGTACACCGTGGGTCATCACACCGTGGTCGGGCTGCGCCGACTGCCGTACGAGCCTTGCCGCCATCCTGCGTCTCTTCCGCAGAAGTGCGACCCAGCGTCATTACACTGCGCTGGTGACCCGAGGAACCGTGGCTCTCGCGATCGGCGCGGTGCTCTGGTGCGCCTTCGTCATCGCCACGACGTTCCTGCCCGGCGGCCCCTCTTGGGCGCCGATCGCGGTCCACCTGCCGGGGTTCCTCGTCGTGCCGGTCGTGCTGCACACGCTGCTGCGCGCGCGGTCGCACGCCCTGCTGTGCCTCGCCCACGTGCCGCAGCCGGTGCTGCTCACCGGGTTCGCGGTGGCGGTCGGCGGGTGGCTGTTCTCGCTGGGCGCGCTGGCGGGGAAGCCGGGCACGGAGTCGGTGAGCGCGGTGGCGGGCCTGGTGATCGTGCTGCACGTGGCGTTCGGGCTGATCGCCGTCGGCATGGCCCGGACGGGCCGGTAGGGCCCCTACTGCTGGACGGCGGGCAGCCGCAGCGCCTGCTCGGCGAGCCGGCCCAGCTCGGCGTCCGCCGCGTCCGAGTCGCCCTCGACCCACACCGCCTGGGCGATGCGCACCTGCGCGCCCTTCGCCACCGCGCGGATCGCGGAGCGGTCGAACGACGCGGGACCGCCCGGCCACCCCCTGCCCTCCTTGACCAGCGCGGTGACGCCGCCCGCGCCCGCCGCCGAGGCCACCGCGTGCAGCTCGACCGCGCGCGAGGCGTCGGGCAGGCTCAGCTCGGCGAGCGCGACGCCGACCTTGCGGCCGTCCACCGAGGTCTCGTACTGGGCGCGCCGCAGCTGCATGCACACGTGCCCGCCCAGCCACGCCCGGACGTCGCCGAACGCGTGCGCGGCGCAGTCCTCGGCGCGGTCCGCGCCGCGCGGCGAGAAGCTGCGGCCGTCGACGACGACCGTGGTCGGCTGCGGCGTCCGGTCGGCGGGCCCGCTGTGCTCGGCGGCGTCGCCCGACGACAGCGTGACGACGAGGCCCGCGACCAGCAGCGCGACGACCACGACGGCGGCCGCGTAGGGCAGCCACCGGCGGCGCGGCGAGGCCGGCGCGATCCTCGGCAGCAGCATGGTGCTCGCCGAGGCGAGGTCGGCGGCGGCGTCGGAGAAGCCCTCGGCGACCAGGTCGCGGCGCGCGGGCGGCACGCCGGTCGGCGCGAGCACGGCGAGGAGCTTGGCCGCGTGGTCGGCCGAGCAGGGCCGGTCGCTGGTGGCCAGCTCGCGCGCGGCGGCCAGCAGGGTGGTGGGCTTGGGGTGCAGCACGCGCACGCCCCGGTTGAGGTCCGCGGACGGCTGCACGACGTGGCCGACGTACGGGCCGACGGCCACCACGGTGGTCACCGGCAGCGGCTCGCCGCGCATGTCCTGGATGCGCTTGGCGACGGCGGTGGTCGCGGCCAGGGCCTCGCCGGCCGGGCTGAGCACGCCGTCCGTGCGGGTCAGCTGCCAGCCGTCGATCGTCCACGGGCCGTTGAGCGGCGCCTCCAGGCGCACCGCCGGGTCGGGCAGGTCGACGCCGACCACCACGAGCACCCCGCGCGGCAGCACGACGACGGCGTCCAGCTCGCGCGGGCAGTCCGGGGGGCGCACGCCGAGCAGCGCGACGCCGCCGAGGACCGCGCCGCCCGTGCCCCACGTGCTCAGGGCGGCGCGCACGTCCGCGCCGACCGCGGACGGTTCGCTCCCGAGCCGGATCAGCCGCACAAGACCACACCGTTCCACACGGGCGGACACGGTAGCGCCGCAGGGGGCCGGCCGGCTGCGCGCGGACCGGGTGTCGGCCGTCCGTGACGGCCGTCACCGGGCGCCCGGTGATCACGCGGGCGTGTCGGGACGATCTCGGAAGGTGACCCCCGACGCCCCCGGAAGGGGCGCGGTGTCCGCGATTTAGGGTCGAAAGTCCTGTATCCGCACCGCCCGCACGAGGAACGGGCTGGTTCTTCTGGCGGACCGCCGCCGCACCGGGCAGAATGGCCGGGTCGGGAATTCACGAGATCACCACTGTTCTCGAGAGGTCGTAGGGGAAGACGTCCCTCGTCGAGTAGCGGAGGTCAGCTGTGAGCACCCGTGGCAGCACCAGTGGCGTGGTCTACGTCCACTCGTCGCCGTCTGCGGTCTGTCCGCACGTCGAGTGGGCTATCTCGGGCACCCTCGGTGAGCGAGCGGACCTCAAGTGGGCGGCGCAGCCCGCCGCACCAGGGCAGTTGCGCGCCGAATGCAACTGGACCGGCGACGCCGGCACCGGGGCCAGACTCGTGTCCGCCCTCAGGGCGTGGCCGATGCTCAGGTTCGAGGTGACGGAGGACCCGAGTCCGGGCGTGGACGGCGTGCGGTACTGCTTCGTGCCCGTGCTGGGCCTGTGGCACGCCCGCACGAGCGCCAACGGCGACATCGTCGTGTCCGAGGACCAGTTGCGCGCCCTGGCGGCGCGCAGCCGCGGTGGCGAGTCGTTCGCGCACGGCGTGGACGAGATCCTCGGCGCCGCCTGGGACGACGCGCTGGAGCCCTTCCGGCGCGCGGGGGACGGCGCCCCGGTCACCTGGCTGCACCGCGTCGGGTGAGCCGCCGGCTCGCGGCACCGCTCGCCCGGTGCCGCGAGGCCGGTCGTCCCCGCCCCGGCGGGACCCGTCCGGAGCAGCGCGCCCCCGGCCTTCCGGTCCTCTGTGGACGGAACGGCGGCTAGCCGGCCGCCGGTGCGGGCTGCCAGGCCGCCATCAGGTCCCGGTAGAGCGGCGAGGAGGCCATCAGCTCGTCGTGGCCGCCCAGCAGCGGCGGGCCGCCGTCCATCACCAGCACCCGCTCCGCCCGCAGCGCCGACGACAGCCGGTGCGCGATCACCACCAGCGTGCCGCCGCGCTCCGCGAAGGCCCGCTCCACCACGGCCTCCGCCGCCGGGTCCAGCGACGACGTCGCCTCGTCCAGGATCACCACGTCGGCCGCCGACGCGTGCACCCGCGCGGCGGCCAGCAGCTGCGCCTCGCCGGCCGACAGCCCGCCGCCCGCGTGCCCGACCTGGCCGGACAGCCCGCCCAGCCGGGCCAGCACGTCGGCGGCGCCGACCGCGGACACCGCCTCCAGCAGCGCGGCGTCCGACGCGTCCGGCGCGAGCAGCGCGAGGTTCTCCCGCACCGTGCCGGTGAACAGGTACGTCTCCTGCGGCACCAGGGCGATCCGCCGGTGCCGCACCTCCGCCACCACCGACCGCACGGGCGCGCCGCCGAAGAGGACCTCGCCCCCCTGCTGTTCGACGAGGCCGGTCACCAGGCCCGCCAGCGTCGACTTGCCGATGCCGCTCGGCCCCACCACCGCGAGGTGCGACCCCTCCGGCAGCACCAGGTCCAGCGAGCGCACTACGGGTTCGGCGCCGGCGCCCCAGCCGAACGTGACGCCGCGCAGCTCCACGGCGTGCCCGGCGGGTTCGGCGTCACCGCCCACCACCCGGGGCGGGGGGGCGGCCTCGGCCAGCCGCCGCAGCGCCACCACCAGCCGCAGCACCACCGTGCTCGTCGTGTCCGCCAACCGCCGCAGCGCGGGCTGCACGCTCGTGCTCAGGTACACGACCGCGGCCAGCACCCCGCCCGCCGTCAGCTCGCCCGAGCGCACCATGCCCGGCGCGACGACCAGCAGCAGCACCAGCGGCGCGAACCCGCCGAGCGCGATCACCACGCCGCGCAGCGCCGTCGACCACGCCATCCGCACGGTCGCCGCCGCCTGCCGGTCGACCTGCTCCACCACGTCGGCCAGCGCGTGCCGCGCGCCGTCGACCGCCACCACGTCCCGCACGCCCAGGAACACCGTGCCGGCCACCGTCGCGGCGGTCTCGTCGGCCATGACCAGCCGCCGCTGGCGGCGCGCCAGGGACGGCAGCAGCAGGCCGAACAGCACCAGCGCCGCCACCACCGGCAGCACCACGAGCCAGGCCAGGGACGACACCG
Source organism: Saccharothrix sabaoui (assembly GCF_051756985.1). Taxonomy (NCBI): domain Bacteria; kingdom Bacillati; phylum Actinomycetota; class Actinomycetes; order Pseudonocardiales; family Pseudonocardiaceae; genus Saccharothrix; species Saccharothrix sabaoui. Next base: position 53,588 of record NZ_JBPKJK010000019.1, on the reverse strand, counting down.
TCGCGGCCAGCCCGACCAGCGCCGCCGTCGTCGTCACCAGCAGCGCGCGGGCCTGCACCAGCACGCCCGCGGTCGCGTCGCGCACCACCTCGACGTGCCGGGTGATCCGGGCGACGGCGCTCGCGTCCGGCTGCCGCGCGTGCGTGCCGCCGTGCAGGACGCCGCGCACCACCTGGCGCACCAGCGCGTCCCGCAGCGGCTCGACCACCGCGCCCAACCGGGTGAACACCTGCCGCAGCCCGAACCCGCCGAGCACCGCCAGCGCCGCGAACGCCAGCAGCCAGCCGACGCCCACCCACGGGCGCCCCGCCGCGAACCCGCGGTCCACGGCGAGCCCGACGAGCCGCCCGCCCAGCAGCGCCGGCACGCCCTCCAGCACCGACCAGCCGAGCAGCACCGCGATGCCGCGCCGCTGCTCGCGCAACGCCCGCAGGTAGGTCATCCGAACACCGCCCGGTACTCGTCGTCGTCCCACAGGTCCCGGTGGGCGCCCGTCGCGCGCACCCGACCGCCGTCCAGCCACACCACCAGGTCGGCCCGCCGCGCGGTCGACGCCCGGTGCGTCACCACGAACCGCGTCCGCCCCGGCAGCGCCGTCTCCACCGCCGTCTCCACGGCGTTCTCCGTCACCACGTCCAGGCTCGCCGTCGCGTCGTCCAGCACCAGCACCGCCGGGTCGCGGACGAACGCGCGGGCCAGGCCCAGCCGCTGCGCCTCGCCGCCGGACATCGGCGCGTCCGGCACCGGCGTCGCGTAGCCGGCGGGCAGCCGCACCACCACGTCGTGCACCTGGGCGGCGCGGCACGCGGCCTCCACCGCGCCGTCGTCGAGGTCCGTGCCGTAGCGGACCGCGTCGGCGACCGTCGCGCCGACCAGCGCGGGCCGCTCGAAGGCGTAGCCGACCGACCCGCCGCGCCGCACCTCGCCCGAGGACGGCGCGGCCAGCCCGCCGACCACCGCGGCCAGCGCCGACTTGCCCGCGCCCGACCGGCCCACCACGGCGACGAACGCGCCCGCCGGCACGGTCAGGTCCACGTCGTGCAGCGCGCCCGGCACGCAGACCCCGCGCAGCGACACCTCGCCGGGCGGCGCCGAGCCCGGCGGCCCGGCGGCCGGGACGGGCGTGTCGAGCACCTCCTCCAGGCGCGCCGCGGACGCCCGCGCCCGTTGCAGGGCGGTCAGCAGGGCGGTCTGCCCGACCACCGTCATCCCCAGCGCCACGTACCCGAGCGCGGCCAGCACGTCGCCGACGCTCAACCGGCCCGCGACCACGCCGAACCCGGCGGCGGTCAGCACGGCCAGCTCCACGGCGGGCAGCAGCAGCCCGGCCCGCCAGATCATCCGCGCCTGGGTGCGCCACATGCCGACGCCGGCGCCCGCCAGCCTCGGCAGGGGCCGCAGCACCCGCTCGGCCTCCTGGTCGGCGCGACCGGAGGCGGCGATCGTGCGCAGCCCGCCCACCGCGTCCACGAGCCGCGCGGACAGCTCGCCGGACACCTCCTGGTAGGTCGCCACGTCCTCGGCGGTCAGCCGCAGGTGCGAGCGCACCAGCAGCGCCGCCAGCGGCACGCTCAGCAGGAACACCGCGGCCAGCCGCCAGTCCAGCAGCGCCAGCGCGACGACCGCGCCGACCGCCGTGAACACCGAGATGCCCAGGTTCACCGCGAGCACCGGGACGCCGCCCGCGATGGCGCAGTCGCCGGTCACCCGGCTCACCGCGTCGCCCGCCTCGAACCGCGCGGGGTGCCCGATCGCCAGCAGGTGCCCGGTCAGCCTGGCCCGCAGCCACGCCGCGCCGCGCGCGGTGATCGAGGCCGCCAGCACCACGCCGATCGCGTCGCCCACGAGCTCCACGCCCGCCAGGCCGGCCAGCCGCAGCACCGTGCCGCCGTCGAGCCGCCCGGCCAGCGCCGCGTCCACCGCGGCGGCCAGCGCGGTCGGCAGCAGCAGCCCCGCCGCGGTGGCCAGCAGCGCGTTGAGCGCCAGCAGCAGCCAGCGCGGGTCGCGGCGCACGACCGAGGACAGCAGCATCCGGGTCTCCTTGGGAGGGCGCATCATGTGTGCGGGGGCCCGACGGCGCGAACCGTCGGACCCCCGCGGAGGAGAAGTCCGGTGAGCGGCGCACTTCGCCTGCGCCGCTCACCGGGCACCACGTGGTGGCGTGATCAGCAGAGGATCAGGCTCACGGTGGAGTGGCTGCACGGGAGCAGCAGCGAGGCGTTGGACGCCGTGGTCGAGCCGCCGCCGCTGCTGCCGCCGCTGGCCATCGCGTTGGACTGGGCCTCGGGGGTCTCGAGGTCCTGCATGTCGAGGATGAAGTCCATGACTTGCTCCTTGCTCTCGGGAGTTCGGGGACAGGGGTGGTGCTACCGACCCGCGAGGGCCGGGGCTGTGAGGAACGGCAGCACGGGGGTGCCGTCCAGTGCGGAGCCGAGCGCCAGCAGGACGCCCGCGCCGCCGGTGGCGAGGTCCATCGACAACCGGCGCAGCTGGATGCCGGGGAACGCCAGGCCCTCCTCGTAGGGCACGGCGTGCCACGCCAGCGCGGCCAGGTGCCGGTCCAGGGCGGTCCGCGAGCCGCCCGCGTGGGCGAGCGTGGCCAGCAGGCCCGCCCGGCCCAGCATCAGCGCCGGGTGGATCACGAACTCGCCGGTCGTGCCCGCGACCAGCTCGGGCAGCCGCTCGACGACGGGCAGGCCCGGCGCGGCGAGGCGGAACTCGTTGAGCACCAGCGCGATGCCGGCGCTGCCCACGCCCACGTAGGGCAGGGTGCGGAAGTTGCCGTCGCGGACCTGGGTGGAGCCGTCCAGCGCGGTCATCGTCTCGGCCAGGTCCCGTTCCAGCGCCCGCACGCCCGCGTCGAGCCAGCGGTCGTCGCCGGTGCGCTGGTGCAGCCGCAGGAAGAGCAGCGCCGGGCCGGACCACCCGTGCTCCAACCCGGCGCGGGCCTTCGGGCCGGGCGGCTCGGCGGAGGCGAGCGCCGCGTCCAGCCGTTCGCCCAGCTCCAGGGCCTGCGCGGCGAACGAGTCGTCGTCGCGGGTGGTCGCGAAGTGCAGCAGGTTGAGGCCGATGCCGGAGAGGCCGGCGCTGTAGCCGTGGTCCTCGGTGTCGGGCAGCACCTGCGCGTAGGAGCGGACCAGCTCGCCCGCCAGGTCGTGGTGGCCGAGGTTCTCCAGCACGTGCGCGACGCCGTGCGCGCCGGTGAGGAAACCGGGCTCCTTCGGCGGCTCGCGGCGCACCGCGTCCAGCAGCCAGCGCTCGTGCTCGGGGAACCGGCCCTCGCCGGTGACGTCGAGGGCGTGCAGCACGCCCGCCGCGCCGTAGGCGAACCCGGTGCCGCCGACCTCGAACTGCTCCACGTCGCCGGGGAACAGCCGGTCGCGGCGCTCCGGCGTGGCCGAGGCGAGGACGGCCGCGGCGATCATCTTGCGCACCACGGGCCAGTCCGGCTCGGGCACGTCCAGCGCGGTCGACGCGGGCCCGGCGGGGGCGCCCACCCGCGGCGCGAGCCCGTCGAGGATCTTCGCGCAGTACTCGTCGGGCAGGCCGAACCGCCGCCTGGCGAACTCCACGTGCGAGGCCAGCTTCACCGGCGACAGCTCGACCACGGCGTTGAGCGGCAGGAACACGTACAGCCGCAGCGCGGCCAGCGCGTGCTCGTCGATCTCGAACCCGGTGCGGTCCGGCGGGGCCTGGAAGCCGGGCGCGCCGAGCGTCGGCCGACCACCGGTTTCCACGCCGAACGCGAGCTCGAAGTCGATGAGCGACACCGAGTCGTCGTCGTCCACGAGCACGTTGAGCGGGTGCAGGTCGCAGAACACCACACCGCGCCCGTGCACCTGCTCCACGATGCGCTCGACCTCGGCGACGACCCGCAGCGCCCGCGCGGTGTACGCGGTGATCGCCTCGTCGGTCACCTCGTGGTGGGTGAGCGGGTAGTTGTGGCCGAGCCACTGGCCCAGCGGCACCCCGGGCACCTTGCCCATCGCGACGAACTCGTGCTCCCACGCCGTGAAGTGCTCGTGCACCTCCGGCACGCCCGGGATGCCCGCGACGCGGGTGAGGACCTCGTGCTCGCGGCGCAGCCTGGCCACCGCGTCCACGTTCTCCCGGTCCAGGCCGGCGTGCGGCCGGGCCTCCTTGAGCACGACCGGCCGGCCGTCGGACTTGCGCTCCGCCTCGTACACGCCGCCGCCGTTGGAGAAGTGCAGCGAGGAGGTGACCCGGTACGGGAACGAGTCGGCGTCGCCGGCGCGGCGCGCGGCCAGGTGCTCCTCCAGGCACGCCGGGAGGGCCACCCACTCCGGCGTCCAGAACGTCGGCTTGCGCTGGTCGGGCACGAGCGCCCCGTCCGGGCCCTTGATGGCCAGCACGCGCTTGCCGTCCCGCTCCAGCCACTGCTCGACGAACCCGCCGTAGCGGACGAACAGGGGGCCCGAGCCGTAGCGCAGGTCGCTGAGGATGTACGCGCCGGGCTGCCCGGCCAGGATTTCCGACAACTCGGCGAGGACGATCCCCAACTGGTCGTCGTCGGCCGGGTAGATCGTGATGAGCTTGCCGCTGCCCTCGCGCGGGGCGTACTTCGAGTTGCGCGCCAGCACGATCGACCGCGTGCGCAGGTATTTGAACGGGATGCGCCGCGCGGTCAGGTACCCGAAGGACTTCAGCAGCACTTCGCCCGCGTTCACCACGGTCGCCGAGACGTGGATCTTCCAGCCCTGTTCGGGCAGCTCCACGCCGTCCGGGTGCAGGTGGCGCCAGATGTTGCGGTCGCCCTGCGACCAGCCCGGGGGCAGCTCGGGGAGCGCCCGTGAGAAATCGTCGTCGGCGGTTTCCGCGTGGCTTTGCACGTCGTAGAACAGACGGTCCGCGAAGCAGTAAGCCTCGTAGCGGAGATCCACCGGAATTCGCCTCCCGGACGTTTCGTGAAGGTTTCTTCGACCGGCATATTCCCGCACGCTTGTCACCAGAGTGCCAATCCACCAGATCGGGGAGGTCGTGCGTCCGTTCGTGAAGGTCACTTCGGGCGCAGATGAACTGCGGGTGTCCATAGGGTGTCCAGGAACACCCGGACGCCATGTTTAGCTCTGGCCGGGTGAGTCGGCGCGGTGGTGCCGTCGCTAAACGGCACGCTCGCGTTCAAATGTCCGCCCGGCGTCCTACCAGGCGTTTCGAGGTGGTCCCGACTGAATCGCGGTGATCGTCACCGATCTTTGCGGAATGCTCCCAACGGGGGACGTCCGCGCAATTCCCGGGCTTGATCCGCCGATGGGGTGCGCGTGCTGCGGGAAATGTCCATCGGACTCGGACGGAGATCCGCACCGTCGCGTCCCAAACCGCAGAACGGGGGGTTCGCGCTGCGACGTCCGGGTGACGCCGGGAACCGTCGGCGCGGTGTGGCAGGCTCGGGACGTGTCCTGGCGCCTGCTGCTCCCCCTGGTACTCGTGGTCGCCGCCGCGACCGCCGGCGTCGGCGCGGCGGCGCGCGAGGTGTACCAGCGGCCCGAGGTCGTGCCGGCCGACCAGGTCGCCGCGCCCGGCACCGGGAGCTCCGGGCCGGTCCCGCGCAGCGCCCAGCCCGGCAGCGGCACCGTCCAGCTCAGCGTGGACGCCTACCAGCACCCCGAGGGCGAGCACGTCCGCGAGGTGCTCCAGCGGTTCTTCGACTCGATCAACAACCACGACTACGAGCAGTGGACGAGGACCGTCACCGCCCGGCGGGTCGGCGCGACGCTCCGCCCGCGCTGGACGGCGGACTACGAGACCTCCGCCGACGGCTCGATCCTCGTGCACCGCATCGAGTCGGGCGGCCCGGCCAGGCTGCGCGTGATGATGGCGTTCACCAGCACCCAGGACGTCACCAGCGCGCCCCTCGACCTCCCGGCGGACTGCATCAAGTGGCGCGTGGTGTACCCGCTGGCGCGGGAGGGCGGCGCGTGGCGCGTCGACCTGGGCACCGAGGGCTCCTCGTCCCAGTACGAGGCGTGCTGACCCCCGTCCGGCCCGCCCGGCCCCGGGCACGGCGATGGGGTCGCCCCCCGACGTGAGCGACCCCATCGACACCTGTGTTCCCCGCGCGCGGGCTCCCTAGAGCGGGATGTTGCCGTGCGCGCCCCGGCCGGCGGGCGCCGCCGCCAGGGCCTGCGCCAGCTTGCGCCGGGTCTTCGTGGGCTCCACGACCTCGTCCACCACGCCGATCGCGATGGCCCGGTCCACGCCGCCCGCGATGCGCTCGTGCTCCTCGACGAGCTTCGCGTGCAGCGCCTCGCGCTCCTCGTCCGGCACCGCCGCGAGCTTCTTGCGGTGCAGGATGCCGACCGCGGCCTTGGCGCCCATCACGGCCACCTCGGCGATCGGCCACGCGAACACCGCCGTCGCGCCCAGCGAGCGCGAGTTCATCGCGATGTACGCGCCGCCGTACGACTTGCGGGTCACCAGGGTCACCCGCGGCACCACGGCCTCGCCGAACGCGTGCAGCAGCTTCGCGCCGCGCCGCACCACGCCGTCCCACTCCTGGCCGACGCCCGGCAGGTAGCCCGGCACGTCCACCAGCACCAGCAGCGGCACGCCGAACGCGTCGCACATCCGCACGAACCGCGCCGCCTTCTCCGCCGACAGCGAGTCCAGGCAGCCGCCCTTGCGGATCGGGTTGTTCGCGATCACGCCGACCGTGCGCCCGCCGAGCCGGCCGAGGCCGACCACGACGTTCGGCGCCCACTTGGCCTGCAACTCCTCGAACGAGCCCTCGTCGAGGATCGCGTTGACCAGCGGCTTCACGTCGTAGGCCCGCTGCGGCTGCTCCGGCAGCAGCGCCCGCAGGTCGTCCCCGTCCGGCACCGAGTGCAGGTCGAACACGCCCGGCTGGGCGAACAGGCCGGTGATCCGGCGGGCACGGGCGTAGGCGTCCGGCTCGTCGGAGGCGATGACGTGCACCACGCCCGACTTGCGGCCGTGCGCCTCCGCGCCGCCCAGGCCGTCCATGTCGATCTGCTCGCCGGTCACCGAGCGCACCACGTCCGGGCCGGTCACGAAGACCTTGCCGGCCGGGGCCATGATCACCACGTCGGTCAGCGCGGGCCCGTAGGCGCCGCCGCCGGCCGCCGGGCCGACCACCACGGAGATCTGCGGCACCCGGCCGGACGCGCGGATCATCGCGGCGAACATCTGGCCCATGCCGTCGAGCGACTCCACGCCCTCCGGCAGCCGGGCGCCACCCGAGTGCCACACGCCGATCACCGGGGTGCGCTCGCGCACCGCGGTGTCGATCGCCTCCACGATGTGCCTGCACCCCTCGGACCCCAGCGCGCCGCCCATCCGGGTGGCGTCGCTGCAGTAGGCCACGACCTTCGCGCCGTTGACCCGGCCGCGCACGGCGAACATGCCGCTGCCGTCGCGGGGCCTCAACGGGGCGATGGAACCGGGGTCCAGCAGTTGCGCGAGCCTGACCTCCGGGTCGCGCGGGTCGGGTTCACCGTCCGCCTCCGGGTTCGCCGGTCGGGACGCAAGGGCAGTCATCGTGGTGCTCCTCGTGGATCAGCTCTGGTGGGCCGGCTCAGGCTTGGGTGAAGACGAGCGAGACGTTGTGCCCGCCGAAGCCGAACGAGTTGTTGACCGCCGCGACGAGGTCCACCTTGCGCGGCTCGCCGGTGACGACCTCCAGCTCGACCCGCGGGTCCTGGTCCTGGAGGTTCAGCGTCGGCGGCACGATGCCGTCGCGGACCGACAGCAGCGTGGTGATCGCCTCCACCGCGCCCGAGGCGCCCAGCAGGTGCCCGTGGTGGCCCTTCGGCGCGGTCAGCACCGGGTGGTCGCCGATCGCCCGGCGCACGGCCAGCGGCTCGATCACGTCGCCCACCGGGGTGGACGTCGCGTGGCAGTTCACGTGGCCCACGTCCGCCTTGTCGACGCCCGCCGTGCGGATCGCCGCCGCGATGGCGCGCGACTGGCCGATGCCCTCCGGGTCGGCCGCCGTGATGTGGTGGCCGTCGGAGCTGGTGCCGACGCCCGCGAGCTTGCCGTAGACCCGCGCGCCGCGGGCCCGGGCGAAGTCCTCGCGCTCCAGCACCAGGATGCCCGCGCCCTCGCCGAGCACGAACCCGTCCCGGTTGACGTCGAACGGTCGCGACGCGGCCGTCGGGTCGTCGTTGCGGGTGCTCATGGTCCGGGCCTGGATGAAGCCCGCCATGGTGATCGTGGTGATGCACGCCTCGGCGCCACCGGCCACGACCACGTCCGCCTCGCCGGACTTCAGCATCCGCCACGCCCAGGCCAGCGCCTCGGCGCCGGACGCGCAGGCCGACACCGGCGCGTGCACGCCCGCGCGGGCCTTCAGGTCCAGGCCCACGTGCGCGGCCGGGCCGTTGGGCATGAGCATGGGCACGGTCAGCGGCGAGACCTTGCGCAGGCCGGACTGCTCGATGAGGTCGTCCTGGTCCAGCAGCGTCATCGCGCCGCCGATGCCGGTGCCGATCACGACGCCCAGCCGTTCCAGGTCGACGTCGCCCTCGGCGATCCCCGCGTCGGCCCACGCCTGGCGGGCGGCCACCACGGCCACCTGCTCGCAGCGGTCCAGCCTGCGGGCCTCGACGCGGGGCAGCACCTCGGTCGGCTCGACCGCGAGCGGCGCGCCGATCTTGACGGGCAGGTCGAAGCGCTCCACGAAGCCGGCCGTCAGCGTGCGGACGCCGCTGCGCCCGGCCAGGAGAGCGTCCCAGGTGGAGGCGACGTCGCCACCGAGCGGGGTGGTGGCACCCAGCCCGGTGACGACGACGTCGTTGCTACCACTCATGCGTTGCTGGCGATGTAGTTGACCGCATCGCCCACGGTCTTGAGGTTGGCCAGCTCGTCGTCCGGGATCTTCACGCCGAACTTGTCCTCGGCCTGCACGGCGATCTCCACCATGGACAGCGAGTCGATGTCCAGGTCGTCCACAAAGGACTTGTCAGCCGTCACGTCGGCCGCCTCGACACCGGCGACCTCCTCGACGATCTCGGCGAGCCCCTTCTGGATGTCCACGTTGCTCACTGAAAAACCCTTCTTTCGTGCTCGGCCCGGCTGGTTTGCCCACCGGAGTTCTGGTTAGCGGTCACGGCAGCCGGACGACCTGACCGGCGTAGGACAGGCCGGCCCCGAAGCCGACGAGCAGCGCCACGTCACCGCTGCGCACCTCACCCGCCGCGCGCATGTGGTCCAGCGCGAGCGGGATCGACGCCGACGAGGTGTTGCCGGAGTCCACGATGTCACGGGCGATCACGAGGTCCTCGCGCGCACCCTTGGCGCGCAACCGCTTCGCGATGGCCTCGACGATCCGCAGGTTCGCCTGGTGCGGCACGAAGACGTCGACGTCCGACGGCTCCAGGCCCGCCACCTCGATCGCCCTCAGCGCGATCGGGGCGATCTGCGTGGTCGCCCAGCGGAAGACCGACTGGCCCTCCTGGAAGATGGACGAGTCGCGGTCGGCCACCTGGATCATGTCCGCCAGGTCGCCCGCGCTGCCCCACGTCACCGGGCCGATGCCCGGCTCGTCGGACGGGCCGACGACCGCCGCGCCCGCGCCGTCGGCGAAGATGATCGCGGTGGACCGGTCGTTCGGGTCCACCCAGTCGGTGAGCTTCTCCGCGCCGATGACCAGCACGTTCCGCGCGGTGCCCGCCCGGACCAGGTCCGAGGCGGTGCCCAGCGCGTAGCAGAAGCCGGCGCACGCGGCGTTCAGGTCGAACGCGGGCGCGGCCTTCACGCCGATCCGGTCGGCGACCTGCGCCGCCGCGTTCGGGATCTGGGACGGCATGGTGCAGGTGGCCACGATGACCGCGCCGATGTCGGACGGGGCGAGCCCGGCGTCCGCGACGGCCTTGGCGCCCGCCTCGACCGCCATGTCGGTCAGCTTCTCGTCGGGCTTGGCCACCCGGCGGTTGGCGATGCCGACGCGGTCGCGGATCCACTCGTCGGAGGTGTCCATGCGCTGCGCGAGGTCGTGGTTGCTGACCACGGTGTCCGGCTGGTAGCTGCCCAGGCCGGTGATGCGGGTGCCGACCGGGCCGGTGGGGAGGGAGAAGGTGGTCACCGCGACGCACCCGCTCCGGCCGACGCACCCGAGGGGGTCAGCAGTTCCACGACCTGGTCGAGCTGTGCGGGGGTCTTGAGGCCCAACGTCGGGGTGCCCTTCAGTTCGCGCTTGGCCAGGCCGGTCAACGCGCCCGCGGGCGGCAGTTCCACCACCGCGGTCACGCCGCGACCGGCCAGGGTTGCCTGGCAGGCGTCCCACCGCACCGGGCGGGTCACCTGGGAGATCAGTCGGCCCAGCACCTCGGCGCCGTCGGTCAGCACGGCCCCGTCGGCGTTGGACAGCAGCGGCAGCACCGGGTCGGTGGCGGTGATGCCGGCGGCCTCGGCGCGCAGCGCCTCCTCGGCGGACGCCATGTACCGCGTGTGGAACGCGCCCGCCACCTGGAGCCGGCGGACCTTCGCCCGACCGGGCGGTTCCGCCACCAGGGCGTCGAGGGCGTCGAGCGGGCCCGCGGCGACGACCTGGCCCGCGCCGTTGCGGTTCGCGCCGACGAGGCCCAGCTCGTCCAGGCGGGCCAGCACCTCGTCCTCCTCGCCGCCGAGCACCGCGACCATGCCGGTGGGGGTCCGCGCGCAGGCGGCGGCCATCTCGGCGCCGCGCACGGCGGCCAGCGCGACCGCGTCGTCGGCGCTCAGCACGCCCGCGACGGCGGCGGCGGCCAGCTCGCCGACGGAGTGGCCCGCGACGACGGTGTCGGCGGGCAGCTCGACGCGTCGGCGCAGCTCCTCGTGGGCCAGCAGCGCCAGCGCCACGACGAGCGGCTGGGTGATCGCGGTGTCCTTGATCTCCTCCGCGTCGGCGGTGGTGCCCAGGCGCTCCAGGTCCAGGCCGGTCGCCGCGGACCACGCCGCGACGCGCTCACGTGCCCCGTCGAGGTCGAGCCACGGGGTGAGCATGCCGGGTGTCTGGGACCCCTGTCCGGGGGCGAGGAGCGCGATCACCCGCTCACTGAACACTCTGCGGGCCGTTCGGGGGCATGCCGCCACGGACGAAACCCGGGACCCAGCGTTGTGGGGTTCCTACAAATGTGACTCGGAGATGACCGTCCAACGACGTCGCGTGTTGTATATGAAGACGCATACCACCCCAAATGGGATGTGCGTTTCCGATCACACCCGGTCGGGGGTCACCACAACCCGCGAGCGCGGGCCAGGCGCCCCACGGACAGGGCGATGCGCAGCACCAGCGCGTCACGGGGGTCGTTGGCGTTGCGCCCCGTGAGCTCGGTCGCGCGCCGCAGCCGGTAACGCACCGTGTTCGGGTGCACGAACAGCTTCCGCGCGCACGCCTCCAGCACGCCGCCCACCTCCAGGAAGGTGTCCACGGTCTCCAGCAGCGCGCCGCTCGCCTCCTCCAGGGGCCGCGCCACCCGGTCCACCAGCTGCCACTCGGCCTCCGGGTCGCCCGCCAGCGCCCGCTCCGGCAGCAGGTCGAGCGACCGCACCGGGCGGGGCGCCGCGGGCCAGCCCACCACCGCCCGCAGCCCGGACAGCGCGTCGCTCGCGCTGCGGTGCGAGTCGGCCAGGCTCGTCACCGTCGGCCCCGCCACCACCGGCCCAGGGCCGAACGCCTCGGACACGCGGGCCAGCGCGTCGGCCCGCTCGGTCTCCCCGCCCAGCACCACCACCAGCCGCGAGCCCTGCACGCTCAGCAGCACCGGCCGGCCGATCCGCGCGGCCCGGCTGCGCACCTCGAAGACCACCGCGGGCGGGTCGTCCGACGGCGGGTTGCCCACCAGCACGGTCGCCTCCGCCGCCGGGTCCCAGCCCAGCGCGGTGGCCCGGGAGAGCAGCGACTCCTCGGCGTCGCCGCGGACGATGCCGTCCACGACCAGCGCCTCCAACCGGGCGTCCCACGCGCCGCGCGCCTCGGCCGCCGCCGCGTACGAGGTGGCCGCGGAGAACGCGATCTCCCGCCCGTAGCGCAGCACGCCCTCGCTGAGCAGGGCGCGCTCGGCGTCGTTCCCGGCGAGCTGCGGGAGCTGCCGCTCGAACAGCTCCAGCGCGATCCGCACCAGCTCCACGGTCTGCCGCAGGCTCACCCACCGCGAGATGTCCTTCGGCGCGGCCCGGAACGCCTCGGCGGTCAGCCTGATCGCCTGCTGCGGGTCGTCCAGCCACGACACGAACCCGGCCACGCCGTTCTGGATCAGCAGCAGCACGCCCGCGCGCTGGTCGGCGGGCATCCGCCGGAACCACGGCAGGCGCTCCTCCATCTCGGCCACGCTCGCCGCGGCCAGGTCGCCCGACGCCCGGCGCAGGGTTCGCAACGTGGCCCGCGACAGCGCGGTGGGACTGCTCATGCGCCCACGATCGCACGCCGGCCGGGACCGCCCACGAAGGAGTGACTCGCCCTGACGGCGCACGCCGGCGGTCCTACGTTCGGTGGCAACCGGACCGGTGAGCGAAAGGGGTGTTCCCGTGCGCAGGTACGTGTCAGTCGGAGTGGTGGTCGCCGCGGTCCTGGCGACGACCGTGGTGCCGTCGTTCGGGACACCGTCGGGGACACCGGAGCCGCCGGGCGCGGCGGCCCCCGACCCGCTCGCCGAGTTCCACGCGCAGCGGCCGACGTGGTCGCCGTGCGAGCAGGTGCTGGAGTGCGCCGAGGTCGTGCTGCCGCTCGACTACCGCAACCCGCGCGGGGAGCGCATCTCGCTGGTGGTCAGCCGCAGCCGGGCGACGGAGCCCGCGCGGCGGCGCGGCGTGCTCGTGGTCAACCCCGGCGGACCGGGCGGCTCCGGCCTGGCCATGCCCGCCTACCTGCTCAGGACCGAGCTGGCGCGCGCCTACGACATCATCGGCTTCGACCCGCGCGGCGTGGGCGGCTCGACCGCGCTGAACTGCCGCACCGTCCCGTCGATCGCCTCGGTCGACAGCCGCCCGGGGGACGGCGAGTTCCCCAAGTGGGCCGCCGAGGCGCGTGCCGCCGAGGACGCCTGCCGCGAGGCCGCGGGCGGCATCCGGCCGTTCGTCAACACCCCGAACACGGCCCGGGACGTGGACGTCATCCGGGCCGTGCTGGGCGAGGAGAAGATCAACTACCTCGGGTACTCGTACGGCACCTACCTGGGCGCGGTCTACGGCACGCTGTTCCCGGACCGGCTCGACCGCAGCGTGCTCGACTCGGCCGTGCACCCGGAGTGGATCTGGCGCGAGCAGTTCCGCGCCCAGGCGGTCGCCCTGCGGCGCAACGTCGAGGCGTGGGCGGGCTGGGTGGCCGGGCACCACGACCGCTTCGGGCTCGGCACGACCGCGGAGCAGGTGCTCGTCGGCCTGGAGGGCGTGGCCGAGTCCCTCGCCGCCACCCCGGCGGGCGTGCAGGCGCGCACCCACTTCGACGCCGCGGTCGGCGTCGGCACCCGCTACCGTCCACTGTGGGCGGACATGGCCGACTCGGTCGCGCGGCTCAAGGCGGGCGAGCCGGCCGCGGCCATCGAGCCGATGACCCGCAGCGCCGAGGACGACCTCGTGTCCGGCGTGTTCACCACGGTGCTCTGCGAGGCCGACTGGCCGACCGACCTGGAGACCTACTACGAGGACATGCGCGTCTTCCGCGACCGCTACCCGTACGGCTTCGGCGTGGTGCGCGCGGCACCGATGAACTGCACGTTCCGCAGCTTCACCCCGCCCGAGCGGCCGGTGCGCCTCCACCGCGACGGCTACCCGGTGGGCGTGGTCGTGCAGGCCGAGGGCGACACGCAGACCCAGTACGAGAGCGGCCCGGCGATGGCCGAGGCCCTGCGGCACAACCTCGTCACCGTCGTCGACGAGGGCCGGCACGGCATCTACGGCACCGGCAACGCCTGCGTGAACCGGGTCGTCGACCGCTACCTGCTCGACGGCGTGCTGCCGGCCAGCAGCTCCACCTGCCCGGGTGCCCCGCGACCGGACCCGGCCGCCGCCGTGGCGCCGCAGCACGCCCAGGACTACCTCGACGCGCTCGCGCTGGGCCCCGCCCGCCGCTGATCGGACGAGGCCCCACGCGAAAACCCCCGGCGCGAGAACCTCGCGCCGGGGGTTTCCCTCTCCCCGGTCCCCACCGGTGACTCCACTCTGGACCGTTCCGGCGGAAAACGCCACGTCAGTCACTCTTTCGTGCCACCACTTCAGGTTGCCGGGTGAACGTGACCGGACGCGTTCCCGGAACGGACGACCGGAGGCCGGTCCCGGCACTCCCGGTCACGTGACGCGTCCGACCGTGTGGTTTTCCCCGCCGGGGGAACAGGCACGCCCCCGGCGGTGTTCACGCGGGTGAGAAGACATGCGCTCCGGGGCTCGGTGGAAGTCCGAACCGGCGGTGACAGCCCGCGACCCGCCCACCAGGGCGGTTGACCCGGTGGGATTCCGGGGCCGACGGTGAAAGTCCGGATGGTAGGCGCGCGTGCCGTCGGCGTGCCCGCGCGCCGTCGCCCCGGACCGGCCTGTCGGGGATGGAGGACGCGGTGCACGTCTTGTTGGAGCACGGCTTCACTGTGTTCGGCCAGAAGGTCTCCTGGGCCGAGTTCACCGGGCAGGTGTTCGCGCTGGTCGTGGTCTACCTGGCGCAGCGCCGCACGATCTGGACCTGGCCCGTGCAGCTGGTGTCGGTCTCCCTGCTGTTCGTGGTCTACCTGTCCGCCCAGCTCGGCGGCACGGCCGCGCGGCAGGTCGTCATCGCGCTGATCACCCTCTACGGCTGGTGGGCGTGGACCCGCCGGCGCGACCCCGTGTTCGGCGTCGTCGTCCGCAGGGGCACCGTCCGCGAGCGGGTCGCCGTGGGCGTCGCGTTCGTCGTCGGCACGACCGCGTTCGCGCTGGTCCTCGACGCCCTGGACGCCAGCTGGGCGCCGTGGCCGGACGCCGCGATCTTCGTCGGCACGGTGCTGGCCTTCACCCTCCAGGGCCTCGGCATGGTCGAGTTCTGGCTGGTCTGGCTCGTGGTGGACGCGATCGGCGTGCCGCTGCAACTGGGCTCGGGCCTGTACTTCAGCGCCTTCGTCTACACGATCTTCGCCGTCCTGGTGGTCCGCGGCTGGCTCGACTGGAACCGCGCCGCCAAGCAGACCGCGGCGCGGGCCGTGAAGACCGCCTAACGGCCCTCCTGCACCCCGCGGACCTCCTCGGCGAGCCCGTCGAGGAGGCTGTCCACGGCGGTGGGGTTCTGGAGCGCGAGCCGGAACCGCTGGCGCATCACGCTGGTCAGCTCGTCGTAGCGCGCCGAGGTGGGGCGGCTCCTCGCGTCCCGCACCGCCTCGGCGACCAGGCCCGTGTCCTCCTCCCGGTACAGCGCCTCCAGGCTGGGCGCCCACCCGGCGGCGCGGTAGAGCATGCGCTGGGTGGGCGTGCCGGTGAGGAACCGGATGAACGCCCGCGCGGTCGCCTGGTTCGCCGAGCAGCGCGACACCGCCAGGTTCCAGCCACCCAGCGCGCTGGGCCCCGGCAGTCGCGTGACCTCCCACTTGCCGACCACCGCCGAGTCCCGGCCGTCGTCCAGCCGGGGCCGCACGTAGGGCCAGTTGCGCATGAACAGCGCCCGGCCGGACTGGAACGCGACGCGGCTCGCCTCCTCCCGGTAGTCCAGGGCCTCGCGCGGTATCCAGCCCTCCGCGAACCCGCGCGCCAGGACGTCGACGCCCTGCTTCGCGCCGGGCCCGTCGGGCCGCAGCGGGTCGCCCCCGTGCGCCCAGACGGCCTCCAGCGCGTTGACCGTCACGCCCTCGTACTCGGCGAACTGGCCCACGTAGCCCGCCAGGCCGTGCTTCGGCCCCAGCTCCGACGCCAACCGCTCCAGCTCGGCCCACGTGCGCGGCGGCTCCTCGCCCTCCCGGTCCAGCACGTCCTTCCGGTAGTACAGGAGCCCGGCGTCCACCCGCCACGGCACCGCCCACAGCCGGTCCCCGTCGCCCCGCGCGCTCACCAGCGCCTGCTCCAGCATCCCGTCCGCGCCGAACTCGTCGGCGGGCAGCGGTTCGAGGTAGCCGGACCCGCCGAACGCCGCGGTCCACACCGAGTCCAGGTTCATCACGTCGTAGCACTGGGCGTCGTAGCGCGGGTCGCGCACGCCCGCGAGGTCCTGGGACCGCGCCATCAGCTGGGCCCGGTGCACGTCGGTGGACTGCGCCATCTCCTTGAACGTCACCGGCTCCAGCGGGTGGGCGGCG
Organism: Saccharothrix sabaoui; assembly: GCF_051756985.1. Classification (NCBI taxonomy): domain Bacteria; kingdom Bacillati; phylum Actinomycetota; class Actinomycetes; order Pseudonocardiales; family Pseudonocardiaceae; genus Saccharothrix; species Saccharothrix sabaoui. The sequence continues at coordinate 37,383 of NZ_JBPKJK010000019.1, read as the reverse complement.
TTCCACGCCGCCACCAGCCCGGTGACCTGCTCGCCGGCCGAGGTGTCCAGGCCGTCGACGAACGTGATCGCGCCCCGGCCGCCCCGCGGCTCGCCGGAAGGGCCCGTGCAGGCCGTCAGGAGCAGCACCAGGGCCACGAGCGACCTGATCACGTCACACCCCCCAAATCCCCCGTGCGACGGTCTCCAGGGCGCTCTGGGGGTCCGCCGAGGCGTCCACCTCGGCGCAGTCCCCGTCGTGGGCCTTCGCGGCGGCGTAGAGCGCCGTGGAGACGTCGCAGGCCCCGTCGCCGAACCCGACCGCGACGACCCGGACCGGCGCGCTGGTCCCCGGTGCCTGCCGCGGCGCCGGGGAGGCCGCCAACAGCACCACCGCGCCCGCCTCCCGCCGCACCGCCTCCTCCAGGGAGCCCGGCCCCGGCGCGACCGCGTCCAGGCGGTCCCCCGGGCCGAGCAGGCCCTCCAGCGAGGCCGCGAACGCCACCGCGTCCGGCGAGCCGTCCGAGACCACCGCCACCGCCACCGGCGCCACCGCGGCCGCCCACGCCCGCCGCAAAGCCTCGCCGTCGCCCACCTCGACCACGTCCGGGGGCGGTCCGGGCCGCGGTTCGCCCACCAGCCCCGGCGCGCCGTTCGCGTCGCGGAACCCCTCGCGCCGGAACGCGGCCTGCGCCCCGTCGTCGCGCAGGTGGGCCTCGAACAGGTCCACCACGCGCTGCCTGCGGGGGTTCTCGGGCAGCGCCGCCCACCTCACCGCGACGAACGGGTGGTCGAGCACCACCAGCCCGCCGCCCGGGTAGAGCAGCCGGCAGCCGCGGGTGCCCGCCACCTCCTGCTCCGGCGCGACCAGGACCACGTCCCCCGTGCACGGCGGCGTGCCCGCCGCGCCGCGCCGGACCAGCCCGCGCAGCGCCAGCGCCGCACCGGGCGCGGTGGGGGGGACGCCGCCCAGCCGCCCGTGCACCAGCGCCGCGACCGCCGCCACGCCCGCGCCCTCCGACGCGTCCGGCGCGGCGACCCGGTCGACGGCGGACCACCGCACGTCCCGGTCGCCCTCGCCGATCCGCTCGGCCAGCTCGGGGGAGGCGCCGACCACCACGGGCGAGCGGGCGATCGGGGGCCGCCGGTCCAGTCGGACGCGCACGTCCGGGGAGCGTTCCAGCGCGGCCAGCACCCGGTCGACCTCGAACGACGCGTCCGGCAGCCACACGTGGGGCTGCGCGCCCTGCTCGGTGAGGTCCTGCCCGCCCTCCCAGCCGCCGGCCAGCGCCGCCGCCGCGCCGTGCGCCGACGAACCGGTCGTGACCTGCACGCTCGCGCCCTTGCAGCCGCGCTCGGTGAACCCGCGCGACTGCTCCTCGAACTCCACCGCGGTGTTCGTGACCGCCGGTTCCTTGTCCCGCGAGGTCAGCACGACCAGCTGCACCGGCGCCGGGCACGGCGGCACGACCGGCGGCGCCGCCGCGGACGCGTCCGTGACGGCGATCCCCAGCAGCACCGCGACCAGCCCCGCGGCGGCCCGGCGCGGGGTCGGCCGCCTGCGGCGGTGCCGGGAGCGGTGGCGGGACCCCGGTGCGGCGACCGGCGCGGCCACCGGCCCGGTGACCCGCAGCCAGGCGTGGTCGCGGACCTCCTTCACCCGGACCTCGACCCGCCGGAACGACCCGGCCGGCACCGCCGGGTCGTCGCGCACCACGTCCTCGTGGAAGCGGCGCGACAGGATCAGGGCCAGCACGTCGTCGGTGCGCTCCAGGGCCCGGCGCAGCGGCTCGGCGTCCAGCAGCCGGAACGCCAGGTTCACGTCGCCGCCGACCACGCCGTGCTCGTCGTGCCGCACCTCGCCCGCGGTGATCGCCACGCGCAGCCGGATCGAGGCGTCCTCGTGGTGCGTCGCGTTGTGCCGGCGCAGCTCGCCCGCCAGCGCCTCGGGGAGCAGCCGCACCAGGCGGCTCTTGGCCACGTCCGGCGGGATCAGCACCAGCACGCCGTCGCCGCGGTCCTCGTGGTGCGTCGCCGCGAAGTCCAGGCCGCACGCGTCGAAGGCGCCGACGAGCGCGGCGTAGAGGCCGCGCCTGGTCTCGCCCTGGCCGTTGGACGCGCGCCGCCCGAAGGAGGACACGTCGACGGCCAGCACGGTGCGGTGCAGGGCGTGCTGCGGCGTCCCCATCAGCCCCCTCGTCGGATGCCGGCGAACCCGCGCAGTCTATGGGGTTGGTCACACCGATCGCGGGAGGTTCGCGGTGGTCCGCTGGTCGGCCGCATTAATGCGGTGCGGGGACGCCGGAGGGGCGGGGACGCCGGAGGGGCGGCCCCGCGCGGGACCGCCCCTCCGTTCGTCGTGCCGCCCGGTCAGGCCAGGCCGGCGTCCGAGGTGGACGGGCCCGCCGCGGCCACGTCGTCGATGCGGTACTTGCGCGCCGCCTCCACGACCACGTCCCGGGACACCTCGCCGCGCCTCGCCAGCGCGGCCAGGGTGGCGACCACGATCGACTCGGCGTCGACCAGGAAGTGCCGGCGCGCCGCCGGGCGGGTGTCGGAGAAGCCGAACCCGTCCGTGCCCAGCGTCGTCATGTCCGTCGGCACGTAAGGCCGGATCAGGTCCGGCACGGCCGTCATCCAGTCCGACACCGCCACGACCGGGCCCTCGGCGTCGGCCAGCGCCCGCGTCACGTACGGCACGCGCGGCTCCCGGTCGGGGTGCAGCAGGTTGTGCCGGTCCGCCTCGACCGCGTCGCGGCGCAGCTCCGAGTACGACGTCGCCGACCACACGTCGGCCCGCACGCCCCACTCCTCGGCCAGCATCCGCTGCGCCCGCACGGCCCACGGCCCGGCCACGCCCGAGGACAGCAGCTGCGCCCGCGGCCCGTCGCCGCCCTCCGCGACCCGGTACCGGTAGAGGCCCTTGAGCAGGCCGTCCACGTCCAGGTCCGCCGGCTCGGCCGGCTGCTGGTAGGGCTCGTTGTAGACGGTCATGTAGTAGAAGACGTTCTCGGCGTCCTCGCCGTACATCCGCCGCAGGCCGTCCTTGACGATGTGCGCCACCTCGAACGACCACGCCGGGTCGTACGCCACCACGGCCGGGTTGGTGTGCGCGAGCAGCAGCGAGTGGCCGTCGGCGTGCTGGAGGCCCTCGCCGGTCAGCGTCGTGCGGCCCGCCGTGGCGCCCAGCACGAAACCCCGCGCCATCTGGTCCGCCGCCGCCCACAGGCCGTCACCGGTCCGCTGGAACCCGAACATCGAGTAGAAGATGTAGATCGGGATCATCGGCTCGCCGTGCGTCGAGTACGACGTGCCGGCGGCGGTGAACGACGAGGTCGAGCCCGCCTCGTTGATGCCCTCGTGCAGGATCTGGCCCTGCTCCGACTCCTTGTACGCCAGCATCAGCTGGGCGTCCACGGAGGTGTACATCTGCCCGTTCGGGTTGTAGATCTTCTGCGCCGGGAACATCGAGTCCATGCCGAACGTGCGCGCCTCGTCCGGGATGATCGGCACGATCCGGTTGCCGATCTCCGAGTCCTTGGCCAGGTCGCGGACCAGCCGGACGAACGCCATCGTGGTGGCGACCTCCTGCTTGCCCGAACCCCTGCGGATCACGTCGTAGACCTTGTCGCCCGGCAGCACCAGCGCCTTGGACTTGGTGCGCCGCTCCGGCACGAACCCGCCGAGCTGCTTGCGCCGCTCCAGCAGGTACTGGATCTCCGGGGAGTCCTTGCCGGGGTGGTAGTACGGCGGCAGGTACGGGTCGAGGTCCTTGTCCTCGATCGGGATGCGCAGGCTGTCCCGGAAGAGCTTGAGGTCCTCGTGGGTCATCTTCTTCATCTGGTGCGTGGCGTTGCGCGCCGCGAAGTGCGGGCCCAGGCCGTAGCCCTTGATGGTCTTGGCGAGGATGACCGTCGGCTGGCCGTGGTGCTCGACCGCCGCCTTGTAGGCCGCGTAGACCTTGCGGTAGTCGTGGCCGCCGCGCTTGAGGTTCCACACCTCGTCGTCCGACATCGGCGTGACCAGGTCCTTCGTCCGCGGGTCGCGGCCGAAGAAGTGCTCGCGGACGTACGCGCCGTCGTTGGCCTTGTACGTCTGGTAGTCGCCGTCCGGCGTGGTGTTCATCAGGTTGACGAGCGCGCCGTCGCGGTCGGCGTGCAGCAGCGAGTCCCACTCGCGGCCCCAGATGACCTTGATGACGTTCCAGCCCGCGCCGCGGAAGAACGACTCCAGCTCCTGGATGATCTTGCCGTTGCCGCGCACCGGGCCGTCGAGGCGCTGGAGGTTGCAGTTCACCACGAACGTGAGGTTGTCGAGCTGCTCGTTCGCGGCGATCTGGAGCAGGCCGCGCGACTCCGGCTCGTCCATCTCGCCGTCGCCGAGGAACGCCCAGACGTGCTGGTCGGACGTGTCCTTGATGCCGCGGTCGCGCAGGTAGCGGTTGAACCGGGCCTGGTAGATCGCGTTCATCGGGCCGAGGCCCATGGACACGGTCGGGAACTCCCAGAAGTCCGGCATCAGCCGCGGGTGCGGGTACGACGGCAGGCCGCCGCCCGGTCCGGCGTGCGAGAACTCCTGGCGGAAGCCGTCCAGCTGGTTCTCGGAGAGCCTGCCCTCCAGGAACGCGCGGGCGTAGACGCCGGGGGAGGCGTGGCCCTGGATGAACACGTGGTCGCCGCCGCCGGGGTGGTCCTTGCCCCGGAAGAAGTGGTTGAAGCCGACCTCGTAGAGGCTCGCGGAGGACGCGTAGGTCGAGATGTGACCGCCGACGCCCACGCCGGGGCGCTGGGCGCGGTGGACCGTCATCGCCGCGTTCCACCTGATCCACGCGCGGTAGCGGCGTTCCACCTCCTCGTCACCGGGGAACCACGGCTCGCGCTCGGTGGGGATGGTGTTGACGTAGTCCGTGCTGGTCAGCGAGGGGACGCCGACGTGGCTCTCCCTGGCCCGTTCGAGCAGGCGCAGCATCAGGTAGCGGGCGCGCTGCTGCCCGCCGCCCTTGAGCGCGGCGTCGAACGACTCCAGCCACTCCGCGGTCTCCTCCGGGTCGATGTCCGGGAGGTGGGCGGCCAGACCGTCACGGATGACGCGTACCCGCTCGGGGGGGTTCTGCGGGGCCAAGGGATCTCCTCGTTCCGATGTCTTCTCGGCTCCCATCGTCGTCTCGTGGACACGCTCCCGTCACCGCTACCGGTGAGTAGTTCTGGATCGTGTCCCTCGCGCGCGCGAATAGGAGGTATGTAGAGCGTGCCTCATGGGGTGAGGGGCCCGCACCCTGGGGTACCCGATGCGGCGTGTCTTCGCCCTTACGGTTGCGCGTGGCGGGGCTGACAGTGTTCGCTGTCCGCGACTGGTAGTGACATCCGCGCGGCAGTCGTACCCCGACTGCCGCTGTTGTGTACTTGGAGGAGTGGAAGCCGTGGTCGCCGCGGAAGACGCCGGCAAGATCGGTGTCGCCGACAGGCTCGGGATCGAACCGGGCACCGTTGTCCAGGAGATCGGCTGGGACGAGGACGTCGACGACGACCTCCGTGCGGCGGTCGAAGAGCGGGTCGGGAGTGATCTGCTCGACGAAGAGGCCGACGAGGTCGTGGACGTGGTCCTGCTGTGGTGGCGCGAGAGCGACGGCGACCTGGCGGACGCCCTGATCAACGCGACGACACCGCTGGCGGACGAGGGCCTGATCTGGGTGCTCACGCCGAAGACCGGCAGGTCCGGGCACGTCGAGCCGAGCGACATCGCCGAGGCGGCGTCCACCGCCGGCCTCGCGCAGACCTCCAACATCAACCTCAGCGGCGACTGGTCGGCCACTCGCCTCGTGACGCCGAAGTCGGTCAAGGTCAAGCGCTGAGACCCGCATGACCTAGGCTCGTGGACGGGCTCCCGTGCGTTCGGGGGGCCCGTTGCCGGGGTTCTGCCGAGGAAGGGGCCGACGTGGTCGAGGTGGGTGGACCCGCGCCCGACTTCACGCTGAACGACCAGAACAGGCAGCGGGTCGCGCTGTCGTCGTTCCGCGGGTCCAAGCACGTCCTGCTCGTGTTCTACCCGTTCGCGTTCAGCGGCACGTGCACCGGCGAACTGTGCCGGCTGCGCGACGACCTGGCCGCCTACGAGGGGGAGGACGTGCAGGTGCTGGGTGTGTCGGTGGACACACCGTTCAGCCTGAAGGCGTGGTCGGCGGAACAGGGCTACGGCTTCCCGCTGCTGTCCGACTTCTGGCCGCACGGGGAGGTCGCCCGCGCGTACGGCGTGTTCGACGAGAAGTCCGGCATGGCGGTCCGCGGCACGTTCCTCGTGGACGTCGCCGGGGTGGTCCGCTACACCCAGGTGAACGCCCCGGGCGAACCCCGCGACCAGGAGGCGTGGAAGAGGGCCGTGGCGGCCTTGCCCTAGGCTCCAGGACCGCCCGGGTGGGCATCCGGCCGCTCCGGGGCACCCCGGGGGTCGGGAAGGGCGCGTAGCTCAGCGGAAGAGCACTCGGTTTACACCCGAGCGGTCGCAGGTTCGAATCCTGCCGCGCCCACCACGTCGGTACGGGGTGCACCCCCGAGGCACGCCCTCGGTTCCGCTCCCCTCGTCGGCGGCTTCGTACCGCAGCGCTGTCGCGCTCGTGCTTCGCAGCCCACCTGTCCCCCCGGTGGGCGGTGGGTCCACGAAAGTTCCCCGCACATCTGCGGAGGAACGGCGTTGTCCGGTGGTGCACCATTCGCATGCGGTCGTGTCGGGTGCGGAACGGCTCCTCCGTCGAGGACGAACGCCGGGCAAGCGCCTGCCCGTGCATCATGCGCGATGACCCGGAATCGTATTCCGTCGACTATGCACCTGTTCGTGCAAAAATGCGGAAGTAACGTTCGGCGGAAGTGTCTCGACAGTCCAGCGAAATCAACGCCGATCATGCGGGGATGCGTGTGTTACGAGGCTTCTTCAAGTTGGCGTCGGCCGGGGTGCTGCTGGCCCTGGTGCTGATCGACGCGGTGATGGTGGCGTCGGTGGTCCGCCACGGCGGCCACGGTGCCCAGGACCTCATCCTGCTCGTCCTGCTGACCGCCGTTTGCCTGGTCTTCTACACGGCGTGGTTCCACGTGCGCCCTTTCAGGGCCGGGCCGGAGGAGCCGTTCGAGTTGCACGAGGTGCCGCAAAGCAGGGCGACGGTGTTGTTGGAACAGGCCGAGCAGTCCACTGACGTCACCGCGAACCAGGCGAAGATATTCGCGTCGGCCATCATCCGGCCGGCGACGTTCCGCCGACGGGTCGTCGAGGAGTTCACCCCGGATCGGCGGACCCTGCGCAAGGCGGCCACCGTCGACCTCGACATCCCGAAAAGACTGGGGAGCATGGATGGCACCGTCTACGTCCCGGTCGTGCTGAACCAGAAAGGGGAACTCCTGGACGACTTCCACATCCTGCACGCCAATGACGAGGAGACGCAGTGGTTGTCGTACCGGCAGTACCTGAGCCTGGCCACCAAGGTCCTCCACATCTTGCTGCTGTCCGCGCACGGGTTCCACCAGGGGCAGGTGCTGCCCAACGGTGCCCGGCAGGCGGAACTGCTGGCCGTGCAGGCGATCGTCAGGCGCCGGGACACGAGGTCCGACACGCCCCCGGACCTCAGCGCCGCCGAGGAGATCCTGAAACTGCCCGTCGCGAACGAGAAGGTCCGTCACATCGCCGTGCTCTTCGTGCAACAGCTGATCACGCACTTCGCGATCGTGGCGTGCATCGACGAGGCGGGGGAGATGCGGCGGCACCGCTTCAAGTACACCTTGACGCTCACCCCCGGTGTGAAGTTCGGGAGCGACAAGTCGAAGCGGCGTTGGTCGTTCTCGGGATTCGTCCGCATCGTGTTCGGCGCGCGTCCCGTGGAGTTGAACCTGGACATCGCGAACGCGGCGACCTGCGAGAGTTACCACCTGCACGTCCACGCTCCCGATGACCTGTACCTGGCCCACCAGAGGATCGAGGGCGCGGGTGACATCCTGAAGCGTTCGGCGGACTCCGCGCCCACCCGGCCGCACTGCCGCTTCCGTCGTCGTCTCGGTCAACCGCACGCCCACTTCTACACCCGCTACATGCCGACCTTCAGGGAGGACGAGAGGCCGGTCGTGCGGTTGCGGTTCTTCGAGGTGCCGCCGGGGTCGATCCTGAGGGCGACCATCACGGCACTGGCGGGATTGGTGATCCTGTGGCTCGTCGGCTTCGTCAACTCCCGGTTCCCGGACCCCGGCACCGACGCGCCCGCCTTCCTGCTCGCGTTCCCGGCCATCGCCGCCACGTGGCTCGGCTTCGACGCCCCCTCTCGGAAGCTGCTGGAGGGAACCCTGTCGGCTCGCGTGTCGCTGGTCGTGACAGCGGCGCTCTCGATCGCCGGCACGGCCGTGTTCATGCTCCACAAAAGTTTCGGGTCCACGCGTGAGTGGCCGCGGGTGTTCGGCGGCAACTCCATCTTCTGGGTCACCGATCTCGGGTGGGCGATCATCGTCTGTCTGGCTCTGGCGAACGCAGTCCGGATCACCTACCAGTGCGTCATCCGAACGTGGGAATATTCTTATCTACTTACGAAAAAAGCGGAGTAGTGTATACAAATGACAACTTTCGTGTTACGATCGCGCCGAAGTTCCGGGAAAAATCCTGTCGGGGGGATGGGAAGGGATGTGATGGAAAGCAAGGCGACGCACAGTGGCGAAAATGAATCGGTCTCACGATTTATCGAACCGGTGAGGTGGCTCATGCTGCAGTTCTCCCGATTAATCAGCGCGGGTGCCCAGTCCGATCACCAACCGTCAGGCTATTTCGTGCCGGCGCACACGTGGACGTCCCCTCCTGGTGTTCCGACCCTGTCGGCCAGTGACATGTACCAAGGGCTCGATGAGATCGACGACGTCTACCGGTCGTCTCCCGAGGCGTCCCCGACCCCGACGCAGACACCGGCGAGTTGACGGACCGCAGTCCGGGCGCGAAGGCGCGCGGACGCTGAAGACGGTTGTCGGCGGTCGTGGGGATGCGCACCTCCCGCTGCCGAGATCGGCGGCGCGGTACCGGTCGAGCGTGGTTTTCCGACGACTCCCGCTGAGCCGCGCCCTCCACATGCTTCGGCTCTTGATCCGTCCGACCCCGGGAAGTGGCGGTTGGCGGCATCACCCCCGGACCGGCGCGCCGCAGGTTCGGGTGTCGGCACGTCTTGCCCTGCCGGCGGTCGGGTTGTGTCGAAGACCTGTTCGGGAGTCACCCGAACGATTGATCATTGAGTCCGATCCCGCTGTTCCTGCGGACCACCGGTCCTCCGGGAGAGGTGTTCCGCGCACCTCCGGCCGGCTCATCCGACGGGCCCCGTGCCGATCGCGAGCACCCTTACCTCGGGAATCTCCGTCGAACGGGTCCTGCCCGCGTCGCGGGCTCCGGGACGGTCCGGGCCCCGGTGGGGCTTCGGGTGCCGATCGCCCTACCATCCGGGACTTACGCGGACCGCGGGCGCCACGTGATGATCCACGGCCATGTGCTCATTCGAGATCCGCGCCGAACTGCCGGTCGGGTTGCCCCGCGACACCGGTGAGGGGATTCGCCGCGCGGTCGTCAGCCTGTTGGAGCTGTGGGGCGTGGGTGGTCGCGAGGACGACTCGCACGTCCTGCTCGTCGAGGTCGGCGTGCCCGCCGGGGTGGTCCGGTGAACGGTCGGGTGCTGCTCCCCGTCACCATCCGGCTCTCCGGGGAGGCGGGGGTGAGCGCGGTCGAGCTGGCGCTCGTCGACGTGCTCGACGCGTTCGGCCTGGACGTCGTCGGTGCCGTGCCGACGCCGGTCGGGGCGTTCAGGGTGGCGCGGTGCCGGCGGCCCGGGTCGGGGGTCCAGGCCCGCGCCGCGGTGGAGCGGATCGGGTGCGCGGTGCGCGGGGTGGTGGCGGGGGTGCCGGGGCTCGGTCGGGTCGTGCGGCTGGTGGAGGAGCTGGCGCGGTCGGAGAGCGGGTGCGTGCGGGTGGGGGAGTTGGTCGTGCTGAACGCCGGCGGGACGTTCGTGGCCCGTTCCGCGTGGTCCCGCGTGTCCGTTCGGCGCGGCTGAGGCTGCATCGGGCGCAGCGGAGGGTGCCCGCCGTTCCCCATTTGTGACATTCCCCTGTACCGGGGTGTTCCTAGCCCGTAACTTGTCGCCATGTCGCCCAGGGTCGTCGCCGCGGTGATCGGTGTTGCGTTCTTCCTGGCCGGGCTCCTGATCATGCTGCTGCCCCTCGACACCGACGCGCCCTCGGGCTTCCCGGTCTCCTGCGGCAACAGCGTGGGCATGGCCTACGACGAGGTCGCGGTCGAGGCCGAGGGGGCCGCGTTCGTCGAGATCTGCTCCCGGCTCCGGGTGGAGCGGTTGGCGTGGGCCGCGCCCGTGACCGTCGTGGGGCTGCTGCTGGTCGTGGGGGCGGCGGTGGTGCGTCGGCGGCGCTTGTAGCTACCCGTTGGTAGGGTCCGACCCGTGACGTGGATGGTGTACGGGGTCAGCGGTTTCACCGGGACGTTGGTCGCCGAGCTCGCGGTGGCGCGCGGGGAACAGCCGGTGCTCGCCGGGCGCTCGGCGGACAGGGTCCGGCCCGTCGCCGAGCGGCTGGGGCTGGAGTACCGGGTCTTCGACCTGGCGGAGGCCGCCGGGGCGCTGGGGGACGTCGACGTCGTCGCGCACTGCGCCGGGCCGTTCTCGGCCACCTCCGCGCCGATGGTGGACGCGTGCCTGGCCACCGGGACCCACTACCTCGACATCACCGGCGAGATCGACGTCTTCGAGGCCGTGGCCGCCCGGCACGAGGAGGCCCGGGAGGCCGGGGTGGTGCTGCTGCCCGGCGTCGGGTTCGACGTCGTGCCCACCGACTGCGCCGCGGCGATGCTCAAGCAGGCCCTGCCGTCCGCCACGCACCTCGACCTCGCGTTCGTCGTCCAGGGCGGGGCCAGCGCGGGCACGGCGCTGACCGCCGTCGAGGGCTCGGGCGGCGGCGGGCGGGCGCGGGTGGACGGGGTGATCCGGGGCGTGCCGCTCGGCCACCGCAGGCGCACGGCCCACTTCCGGGACCGGGCGCGGGACGTCGGGGCGATCCCGTGGGGCGACGTGAGCACCGCCCACCGCTCGACCGGCATCCCGAACGTCACCACGTTCACGACGGTGCCCAGCCTGCTCGGCAAGCTCCAGCCGTTCACCGCGCCGCTGCTGCGCACGCCGGTGGCGCAGAAGCTCGGCAAGGCGCTGGCGAAGCGGATCGGCGGACCGGACGCGGGCACGCGGGCGCGCACGCGCAGCGAGGTGTTCGGCGAGGCGTGGGACGACGACGGCAACCGGGTGCGCGTGGCGCTCACCGGGCCCAACGCCTACGACCTCACCGCCGACTCGGTGGTCACGGCGGCCCGGCGCGTCTCCACCGTCCCGGCGGGCGCGCACACGCCGTCCAGCGCCTTCGGTGCGGACTACGTCCGGGGGCTGGACGGCGTGGTGGTCGACGGCCCTACGGGCGGGACGACAGCAGCGAGGTGATCTCCTGCGCCGCGCCGCCCGCGTCGAGCAGGTGGCGCAGGTTGTCCGGCAGCACGTCGCCGCGCTTCTGCACGGCCTGCGCGTACAGCCGCCCCGCGCGGTAGGAGGAGCGGACCAGCGGGCCCGCCATGACGCCGGAGAAGCCGATCGACTCGGCGGTCTCCTTGTGCGTCACGAACTCCTCCGGCTTGACCCACCGCTCGACCGGGTGGTGGCGCGGCGAGGGCCGCAGGTACTGCGTGATCGTGATGATCTCGCAGCCCGCGTCGTGCAGGTCGGACAGCGCCTCGGTGACCTCGTCGGGCGTCTCGCCCATGCCGAGGATCAGGTTGGACTTGGTGACCAGGCCGGCCTCGCGGGCGGCCGTGATGACCTCCAGCGACCGCTCGTAGCGGAACGCCGGGCGGATGCGCTTGAAGATCCGCGGCACGGTCTCCAGGTTGTGCGCGAGCACCTCGGGGCGCGAGGAGAACACCTCGGCCAGCTGCTCGGGCACCGCGTTGAAGTCGGGGATGAGCAGCTCGACGCCCGTGCCGGGGTTCAGCGCGTGGATCTGCCGCACGGTCTCCGCGTACAGCCAGGCGCCGCCGTCCTCCAGGTCGTCCCGCGCCACGCCGGTCACGGTCGAGTAGCGCAGGCCCATGGCCTGCACGGACTCGGCCACGCGCCGGGGCTCGTCGCGGTCCAGGTCGGCCGGCTTGCCCGTGTCGATCTGGCAGAAGTCGCAGCGGCGGGTGCACTGCTCGCCACCGATCAGGAAGGTGGCCTCGCGGTCTTCCCAGCACTCGTAGATGTTGGGACAACCGGCTTCCTCGCACACCGTGTGCAGGCCCTCGCGTTTGACCAGACCCTTGAGCTCCCGGTACTCGGGGCCCATCTTCGCCTTGGTCTTGATCCAGGAGGGCTTCTTCTCGATGGGCGTTTGGCTGTTGCGGACTTCGAGCCGCAGCAGCTTCCGACCTTCAGGTACGACGGTCACGTCACCGACCTTACGTCACGAGGGATCGGGCGCCACGCCCGTGAGCTCGGCCGTCAGGTCCCACAACCGGCTGGCCGCGAGGTCGTCGCGGGCCGCCGCGGTGGAGCCGACGCGGGTGGGGTGGCCGCGGGTGCCGCGGAACCCGTCGGGGCCGTAGTAGGCACCGGGTTCCACGTCGGGCGACGTCGCCGCGAAGAGCTGCGGCAACGCCCCCATCGCGACCGACTGGGCGAAGAGGTCGCCGATCTTGGCACCGACGCCGACGAACCGGTTGCGGTGCGCGCGGGCCATGTTGGCGCTCAGCTCGGTGGCGGTGAAGCCGGGGTGCGCGGCGACGGACGTCACGTCCACGCCCGCGGTGCGGGTGCGGCGGTCCAGCTCGCGCGCGAACAGCAGGTTCGCCAGCTTCGACTGCCCGTAGGCGCCCCACGCGGTGTACGGGCGGACCTCGTAGTTCGGGTCCGCCAGGTCGACCGAGCCCATGGCGTGCGCCAGGCTCGACACGGTGACGACGCGCGCGCCGGGCCGGGTGCTCAGGGCGGGCATCAGCAGCCACGTCAGGGCGGCGTGCCCGAGGTGGTTGGTGCCGAGCTGGCGCTCGAAGCCGTCGGCGGTGCGGCCCAGCGGCACGGCCATCACGCCGGCGTTGTTGACCAGCACGTCCAGCGCGTCACCGGTGCGCTCGCGGACGAGCGCGGCGGCCGAGCGGACCGAGGCCAGGTCGGCCAGGTCGAGCGGGACGAGTTCGGCCGCGCCGTCGGACGAGAGCACGCGATCCAGCGCGCGTCGTCCCCGTTCGGGTGAGCGGCAGGCGAGCAGGACGCGGGCGCCCTTCGCGCCGAGCACCTCGGCGGTGCGCAGGCCCAGGCCCGAGTTCGCGCCGGTCACCAGCACGGTGCGCCCGCTCTGGTCGGGGATGTCGGCTTCCGTCCACTTCGCCATGCGCACTTTCCTACTCGTGTTCAGGCGCTCTTGGCGAGCCCGCGGTGCCGGCCTGGCACGACGGCTCGCGACGGCGCGGTGCGGATCAGCCGGGCGAACGCCCGCCCGACGCGCGCGATCTCCGCGGCGGGTTCGGACAGGTCGGCCAGGCCCGAGGTGAGGGCCAGCACCCGGTCCTCCCGCTCCAGGGCCTCGGCGGAGGTCAGGTGCTCGTCGAGCACGGCGCGCAGCACCGGTTCCTCGGCGGCCAGCGCGCGCCACGTCCGCGAGACGGTCTCCACGCGGTCGTCGTCGGCCTCCAGGGCGACGCCCAGGCGGCCGGTCAGCCGCTGCATCCAGCGGTGGTGGAGGGCCAGGAGCAGCTCGTCCCGGGTGGCGAACACGTCCCGGTCGAAGACCAGCGGCGCCGCCGGGTCGGCCGCCGCGGCGGTGAGCACGGCGTCCAGAGCGTCGCGCCGTCGGTAGAAGTCGGTCCAACCCATGATCACGCCTCCCTCTTCGTGGTGACCGGCGTCATACCCCAGGTCTTCCACATACCCTCGGTATGACCGATGAGGCGAACATACCACGAGTACGTACCGCCGGTATGTCGTACGGTTGTGAACGTGGTGACAGTGAGGTCGAGGCGGTTGGAGTACTCCGAGTCCACGAGGCAGGCCCTCGTGGACAGTGCCGTGGAGCTGTTCACCAAACGCGGGTACGCGGGCACCTCGCTCGACGAGGTCGCCAAGCGGGCGCGGCTCACCAAGGGCGCGCTCTACCACCACTTCAGCGGCAAGCAGGCGCTGTTCGAGGCGGCCTTCGACTCGGTCGAGAACGCGTTCATGCGCAAGCTCACCGAGATCGTCAGCGCGCCCGGCGACCCGTGGGACACCGCCGTCGCGGGCCTGCGCGCCTACGTGCGGGTGTGCCTGGAGCCGCCCTACCAGCGCATCGTCGTCCACGAGGCGCCGGTCGTGATGGGCTGGGAGCGCTGGCGCGAGGCCGAGGAGCACTTCAGCTACGGCCTGCTGCGCTCCACGATCGAGGTGCTCGTCGAGTCCGGCGAGCTGGAGCAGCTGCCGGTGGAGACGATGTCGCGGCTGCTGTTCGGCGCGCTGTCGGCGGGCGCCAGCACGATCGCGGGCGCGTCCGACCCGCGCAAGGCCAGCGCCGAGGTGGAGCGGACCATCGTGCGCGTGGTCGAGGGGCTGCGGGTGCGCCCGGACCTGCCCGCCGGGCCGCCGCCGCGCGAGGACCGCCGCTCCTCCCGCTCCCGCCGGCACTGAGGTCGCCGGCGCTGAGGCCGCCGGCACTGAGGTCGTCGGTCCGGGCCGCGGGCACTAGCGTGGCGCGGGTGGAACTCCGCATCTTCACCGAGCCCCAGCAGGGGGCCTCCTACGACGACCTGCTGGCCGTCGCGCGGACCGCCGAGGCCGCCGGCTACGGCGCCTTCTTCCGGTCCGACCACTACCTGGCGATGAGCGGTGACGGGCTGCCCGGCCCCACCGACGCCTGGATCACCCTCGCCGGCCTGGCGCGCGACACCGAGCGGATCCGCCTCGGCACGCTGATGACCGCGGCGACGTTCCGGCACCCCGGCCCGCTGGCGATCAGCGTCGCCCAGGTCGACGCGATGTCCGGCGGTCGCGTCGAGTTCGGCCTCGGCGCGGGCTGGTTCGAGGCCGAGCACACCGCCTACGGCCTGCCGTTCCCGTCGACCAAGGAGCGCTTCGAGCGCTACGCCGAGCAGCTGGAGGTCGTCACCGGCCTGTGGGGCACGCCCGTCGGCGAGAAGTTCTCGTTCGGGGGAACGCACTACCGGGTCGAGGACTCGCCCGCCCTGCCCAAGCCCGCCCAGGCGAAGATCCCGGTGCTCATCGGCGGCATGGGCCCGAAGCGCACGCCCGCGCTGGCCGCGAGGTTCGCCGACGAGTTCAACCTGCCGTTCGCGGGCGTGGACGCCGCCACCGAGCAGTTCGCCCGCGTCGACGCGGCGTGCGAGGCCGTCGGGCGCGACCCGGGGGAGATCACCCGGTCCGTGGCGCTCGTGGTGTGCGTCGGCCGCGACGGCGCCGAGGTCGCCCGGCGCGCGGCGCGCATCGGCCGCGAGGAGGCCGAGCTGCGGGAGAACGGCCTGGCCGGCACGCCCGCCGAGGTCGTCGACAAGCTCGGCGCGTGGCGGGAGAGGACCGGCGTGAGCCGGGTCTACCTCCAGGTGCTCGACCTGGCCGACCTCGACCACGTGGAGCTCGTCGCCGCCGAGGTCGCGCCGCAGCTCTGACCCGCGTCAGGCCCTCAGCTGGCCCGCCACGTCCGACGCGGCGGTGAGCAGGACGAGCACGGGAACCGCGGCCTCGCTCCGCAGCCGGTAGCTCCCGCGCTTGTCCTGCTCCACCACGCCGGACGCGGTCAACGCCTTCAGGTGGTGGTACAGCTGCCCGGTCGACCCGAGCCGCGCCGCCTCCTGGAGCGCCGTCGCGGGCTGCGCGCCCTGCCCCAGCAGGGTCCGCACGATCTCCACCCGCACCGGGTGCGCCAGCGCGGCCAGCACCTCGATGCGCGGCCGGTCCGCCAGCGCCAGCGCGTGCTCCGGCGTCACGTCGATCCGCCACGACACGCGCCCGTCGCCGACCGCGACCCGGCCGCCGTACCCCACCTCGCCGCCGCCTACCTCGTGCCCGCCGGCCCCGCCACCGACCTCACGTTCGCCGGGCTCGTGCCCGCCGGCCTCGCGCTCACCGGTCCTGCCGCCAACCCCGTGCCCGCCAACCCCGTGCCCGCCGGCCTGGTGCCCGCCGTCCCCGGTGCCCGGTCGCGCGGTGGCACCCCGCTCGTCGCCCTCCAGCGCGGCCACGCGCTGCTCCAGCTCGGCAAGTCGCTGCACCAGGTCCACCGCTGCCATCCTAGGAGAGGCTGACCTGGAATTCGCGCAGCGCGGCGGGGTCGAGCAGGGACCCCTGCACCAGCGCGAGCAGGTCGCCCACGGCGGCGAACCGCTCCTCGTCGACCTCCCGGAGCAGCACCGCGGCCGAGCCGAGCCGGCCGTCCTCCCAGCGGACCGTCGTGCCGACCGTGACGACGCCGGGCAGCGACCCGCCCTTGACCCCGATGCCGGCCACGCCGGGCGGCGTCTCCCACCCGCGTTCCAGGTGGGTGCGGGCGACCTCGTCGGAGCTCAGCGAGCGGTGCGCGCGGTGCAGGCCCGCCGCGGTCCCGGACCACGTCGTGCGCGCCCACGGCCGCTGGCCCTCGTAGGTCGCGGGGATGTCGGGCAACCTCCCGATCACCTCCAGCTGGAGCCGGGGGTCCTCCAGGTACCGCCGGACGTCGACCCGCCTGCCCAGGATGAACGCCAGGAACTCGCCGAGGATCTCCGGCACGGGCGCGCCGGGCCAGCCGTGCCGGGCGGCGGCGGCGCGCAGCGGCCCTTCGCCGAGCCGGTACCGCAGGTGGTCGGTGGCCGCGTTGTCGCTGAACCGGATCATGCACATGGCCAGGTCGTCCAGGGTGACCAGGTGGTTCGGGTCGTCGGCGGTGAGGCCGTTGGTCGACCGGATGCCCAGCGCGCGCAGGGACGCCGGGTGCGCGCCCCCGTCGAGGCCCAGGTAGTACCGCTCCCAGTCGCCGACGCGGACCGGCTCGTCCGCGCGGGCCCGGCCGGTGCGCAGGGCGGCCGAGTACCCCGCGAGGTGCACGACCTTGACGGCCGAGGCGAGCGGTTGGCGCTCGTGCGGCCGGTGCGCGACCCGCCCGCCCCGCCCGTCGTCCACGACCGCGGCCACGTGCCGCCGGTTCGCCCGGAACCAGGCGAGCCAGTCGTCCGGCCGGGTCCGGGCCCCCGCGGTGGCCGTGGGCAGCAGGGCGGCTGCGCCCGCGGCGGCGCAGGCGCAGAGCAGGTGCCGTCGGGTCAGGAGCACGACGAATCTCCCCTCTGGTAGTCCGTAATTCCGGAATACTAGAGGGGAGGGGATCGTCTTGTCAGCCCGTCCGCACCGCGAACGTCACGCCCGCGGCCGCGGGTTCTTGACGCGCCAGCGTGCGGTCGGTCAACGGCAGGTCGCCGTTCAGCGCGTCGATCACCGCCCGCCGGGCGAGCGGCAGCACCTCGGCCACCGACACGTCCCGGCCCAGCTCGTGCGACAGCGACGCGACGCCCGCGTCCCGGATGCCGCACGGGATGATGTCGCCGAACGCGCCCAGGTCCGCGTCGCAGTTGATCTCGAAGCCGTGCATGGTCACGCCCCGCTGCACGCGGATGCCGATCGCGGCGACCTTGCGCTCGCCGCCCCGGTCGTCGGCCGCGATCCACACGCCGCTGCGCCCCTCGACGCGGCCCGTGGGCACGCCGAGCTGGTCGCACACGTGGATCAGGGCCTGCTCCAGGCGGCGCACGTACTGCACGACGTCCAGCGGCTCGGCGAGCCCCACGATCGGGTAGCCCACGAGCTGGCCCGGCCCGTGCCAGGTGATCTTGCCGCCCCGGTCGACGTCGATGACCGGGGTGTCGCCGCCCTTCGGGCGCTCCTCGGGCTCGGTGCGCCGACCGCAGGTGTAGACCGGCGGGTGCTCCAGCAGCAGCAGCGTGTCGCCGACGTCGCCCGCGGCGCGGCGCTCGGCCAGCTCGCGCTGCAGGTCCCAGGCGGCCAGGTAGTCGATGGTGCCCAGCTCGCGCACGTCGACCGGGTCGGTCGAGGCGCGGCAGGAGGGGTCAGGACTGCTCACGTCTCGACCCTACGCCCAGCGGCAGCAGGCGCAGGGCGTGGGCGACGAGCAGGCCGACCCCGGTCACGGCGAGGATCGCGCCCGCCGTGTCGGTGAACCAGTGCATCTCCAGCACGACCCGGCTCACCGCCGTGGCGGCGACGGCGGCGGCGGCCAGCGCGATGGCCGTGCCCAGGTGCCGGCGGGCCAGGTGGGCGGTCAGCACGACGGCGGTGAACGCGACCGCCGTGACGGCCGTGACGTGCCCGCTCGGGTAGCTCCACTTCGGGAAGTCGATCGGCCGCACCCGCTGGTAGGCGTGGCGGGCGAGGACCGTCGACCAGCACGCGCCGAGGAGCGCGGCGGCCCTGAGGACGAACGGGTCCCGCGCGAGCGCGGCCCGCGCGAGCAGGGACAGCAGGGCGATCGTCGCCAGGCCGGGGCTCAGCACGAAGCTGATCACCGCCGCCGAGTGCGTGAACCCCGGCCCCAGGTCCGCCGCGGCCAGGTGCAGGCCGCGGTCCACCGCCGGCACCTCCCGGTGCACGGAGAAGCCCAGGACCAGTGAGGCCAGCGCGAGGGCCGCGCCGACCGGGACCGCGATCACCGCGTCGCGGCCGCCGCCACGGCCGCCCCGAGCGCCGGGTGCAGGAACGGGAAGCCGTGCCGCTCCAGCACGCGGGGCACGGCCCGCTGACCGGCCAGCACGCCCTCCTCGGCGAGGTCGCCCAGCACCGCCTTGAGCACGAAGCCCGGCACGACCCACGGCGTCGGGCGGTGCAGCGCGTGCCCGACCGTGCGGGTGAACTCGGTGTTGGTGACCGGCGTCGGCGAGGTCAGGTTCACCGGGCCGCGCACGTCGTCGTGCTCCAGGGCGAACCGGACGGCCGACACGGCGTCGTCCAGGGAGATCCACGGCATGTACTGCCGCCCGCTGCCGAGGCGCCCGCCGAGGAAGAACGAGAACAGGGGCTTGACCACGCCGAACAGGCCGCCGGAGGGGCTGATCACCAGGCCGGTGCGCAGCCGCACCACGCGGGCGCCCGCCTCGGCGGCCCCGGTCGCGGCCTCCCACTGGCGGCACAGGTCGGCCAGGAAGCCCGCGCCCGAGGGCGTGTCCTCGGTGACCACCTCGTCGCCGGTGTCGCCGTAGTAGCCGACGGCGCTGGAGTTCACCAGGACGGGCACGCCGTGCTCCGCGACGGCGGCGGCGAGCACCTCGGTCGGCACCGTGCGGCTGTCGAGCAGCACCTGCTTGCGCGCGTCGGTCCACCGCTTGTCGGCCACGCCGACGCCGCACAGGTTGACCACCGCGTCCGCGCCGTCGAGGGCGCCGGGGTCGATCCGCCCGGCGGGCGGGTCCCAGCCGCGTTCGTCGGGGGCCGCCGGGGGCCGCCGGACCAGCCGCACGACCTCGTGCCCGGCGCCGCGCAGGGCGGCCACCAGACTGGTGCCGATCAGACCCGAGGAACCCGCAACGACCACCCGCATGACGTGATCGTCCCGCAGCCGGCGGCGCGTTGCACAGCGGCTCGGGAGTCGCCCATATCACCCGAACCGGTGGTTATCGCCCGACTGGGTGACGGGCGGGGCCGCGGGCCGCCCGCCCCGGCCCGCCGCGCCCGGTCGCGCGAACGGCGAGGGCCGCCCCCGCGCGGAGCGGGAGCGGCCCTCGGTGCTGCTGCCGTCAGAGGCCCAGGTCGGCCTCGAACGCGCCCTCTTCCAGGCGGTTCTTCACGGTGGTGAGGAAGCGGCCCGCGTCGGCGCCGTCCACCAGGCGGTGGTCGTAGGTCAGGGCCAGGTAGGCCATCGAACGGATGGCGATGGTGTCGTCGCCGTTCTCGTCCGTGATCACGACCGGGCGCTTCTTGACCACGCCGACACCCAGGATGCCGACCTGCGGCTGCTGGATGATCGGGGTGTCGAACAGCGCGCCGTTGCTGCCCAGGTTGGTCAGCGAGAACGTGCCGCCGGTCAGCTCGTCCGGCGTCAACTTGTTCGCGCGCGCCCGCGAGGCCAGGTCGCCGATCTTGTGCGACAGGCCCGCCAGGTTGAGGTCGCCCGCGTTCGCGATCACCGCGTTGAGCAGGCCGCGCTCGGTGTCGATCGCGATGCCCAGGTGCTCGGCGCCGTGGTAGACGACCTCCTTCTTCTCCTCGTCGATGGAGGCGTTCAGCACCGGGTGCTGCTTCAGCGCCTCCACGGCGGCCTTGGCGAAGAAGGGCAGGAACGTCAGCTTCGTGCCCTCGCGCTGCTCGAACGCGGCCTTGGCGCGGTTGCGCAGCCGGGCGATCTTGGTGACGTCCACCTCGAACACCTGGGTGAGCTGGGCCGACACCTGGAGCGACTCGCGCGTCCGCTGGGCCACGATCTGGCGCAGCCGGGGCAGCTTCTGCACGGTGCCGCGCTTGCCGCTGTTGTCGGCGGCCGGGGCGGCGGTGCGCTGCGCCGGGGCAGACGGGGCGGCGGCGGGGGCGGCCGGCGCGGGGGCCGGGGCCTTCTTCGCCTCGACGGCGGCCAGCACGTCCTGCTTGCGGATGCGACCGCCGACGCCGGTGCCCTTGAGGCTGTTCAGGTCGATGTCGTTCTCCGACGCCAGCTTGCGCACCAGCGGGGTGACGTACGGCGCGCCGTTGGCCTCGCCCGACTCGGCCTCCTGCTTCGGGGCCTCGGCCTTAGGGGCCTCCTGCTTCGGGGCCTCCGGCTCGGGCTCCTCGGCCTTGGGCTCGGCCTTCGGCGCCTCCTGCTTCGGCGCCTCCTGCTTCGGGGCCTCCGCCTTCGGCGCGGGGGAGCCGGAGCCGACCACGGCCAGCCGGCCGCCGACCTCGACGGTCTCGTCCTCGCCCGCGGTGATCTCCAGCAGGGTGCCGGCCACCGGCGACGGGATCTCGGTGTCGACCTTGTCGGTCGAGACCTCCAGCAGCGGCTCGTCGACCTCGACCGAGTCGCCGACCGACTTCAGCCACCGGGTCACGGTGCCCTCGGTGACGCTCTCGCCCAGGGCGGGCATGGTCACCGGCGTGCCCTCGGCCGGACCGGAACCGGAGTCGGAGCCACCGGACTGCGCCGGGGCGGGCTCGCCGGCCGGGGCCTCGGACTGCTCGGCCTCGGGCTCGGGCTGCTCGGCCTCGGGCTGCGCCTCCTCGGCGGGCGCTGCGCCGCCGCCGGAGGACGAGTCGGAGGACCCCTGGTCGGAACCGTCGCCGATCACGGCCAGCTCGGCGCCGACCTCGACGGTCTCGTCCTCCTGGGCGACGATCTTCTGGAGCACGCCGGCGGCGGGCGAGGGGATCTCGGTGTCGACCTTGTCGGTCGAGACCTCCAGCAACGGCTCGTCGACCTCGACGCGGTCACCCTCCTGCTTCAACCAGCGGGTGACCGTGCCCTCGGTGACGCTTTCGCCGAGTGCGGGCATTTGGACGGAGAAGGCCATCTTTTCGCTGACTCCTCGTGCGTGGGTCGAAGTTCGGCTGACTGGGGTGCGACGGTCAGCCGTGCACGTGCAGCGGCTTGCCGGCCAAGGCGAGGAAGGCTTCGCCGAGGGCTTCTGTCTGGGTCGGGTGGGCGTGGATCAGGGGGGCCACGTCCTCGGGGTACGCCTCCCAGCTGTAGATCAGCTGGGCCTCACCGATCAGCTCGCCGACCCGCTCGCCGACCATGGTGACACCGACCACCGGGCCATCGGGCGCCTTCACGAGCTTGACGCCACCGGCGGTCTTCAGGATCTGGCTCTTGCCGTTGCCCGCGAGGTCGTAGACGAACGTCTCGACGGAGCCGTACTTCTCCTTGGCCGCGGCCTCGGAGAGGCCCACCGAGGCGACCTCCGGCTTGCAGTAGGTGACGCGCGGGATGCCCGCCTCGTCGATGACCTTCGGGCTCAGGCCCGCGATCTCCTCGGCCACGAAGATGCCCTGCTGGAAACCGCGGTGCGCGAGCTGGAGGCCGCGCACGATGTCGCCGACGGCGTACACGCCGGGCAGCGAGGTCTCCAGGCGCTCGTTCGTGGTGACGAAACCGCGCTCGACCGCGACGCCCGCCTCCTCGTAGCCGTGGCCCGCCGAGTTGGGGCCGCGGCCGACGGCCACCAGCAGCAGGTCGGCGTCGAGCACGTCGCCGGACTCCAGGGTCACCGAGACGCCCGCCTCGGTCTGGGTGGCGCCGGTGAACTTCACGCCGGTCTTGAACTTGATGCCGCGGCGGCGGAACGCGCGCTCCAGCTGCTTGGACGCGTACTCGTCCTCGGCGGGGACCAGGCGGGGCAGTGCCTCCACGATGGTCACGTCCGCGCCGAAGGAGGCCCACACGCTGGCGAACTCGACGCCGATGACGCCGCCGCCGAGCACCACGACCTTCTCCGGGACGAAGTCCAGGTTCAGCGCCTGGTCGCTGGTGATGATCCGGCCGCCGATCTCCAGGCCGGGCAGGCTGCGGGCGTACGAGCCGGTGGCCAGCACGACGTTCTTGCCGGTGTACCGGTCGCCGTTCACCTCGACGGTCTTGTTGCCGACGAACGTGCCCGCGCCCTCGACCAGGGTGACCTTGTTGGCCTTGGCCAGACCCTGGAGGCCCTTGTAGAGCCGGCTGACCACGCCGTCCTTGTAGGAGTTCACACCCGCGATGTCGATGCCCTCCAGCGAGGACTTCACGCCGAACTGGTCGCCCTCGCGCGCGTTGTCCGCGACCTCCGCCGCGTGCAGCAGCGCCTTGGTCGGGATGCAGCCGCGGTGCAGGCAGGTGCCACCGAGCTTGTCCTTCTCGACCAGGACGACGGACAGGCCGAGCTCCGCGGCGCGGAACGCGCAGGCGTAGCCGCCCGAGCCGCCACCGAGGATCACGAGGTCGGCGGACGTGTCGGTCACGGGATCTCCCTGAAGAGCTTGATGCCTTACTCCGCGCGGGTGCGCGCGTGTGGCTGCCATCTTGTCACTACCTCGCGAACGGCGGCGACGCGGTGTCCTGTTCGGAGGATTTGGCCTTGCCTTCACCCCCGCGCCGGCACGATGGGCGGCAGGAGTCGTGACAGGAGGTGCCCTGGTGGGCCTGTTCGACCGTTTTCGCAGGAAGCAGCGCCCGGGCGTGCTGCGCGAGTCCACGTCCGCGGACACCGGCCACCTGGAGAAGTGGGCGGCGGCCCGGCGCGGGGTCGAGGCGTACGTCGAGCCCAAGACCACCGTGACGGAGACCACGGTCGTGCTCGTCGCGCACGACGGCGAGTGGACGCGCCGGCGCATCGACGGCACGGACGGCGCGAAGAAGCTGGCGAAGAAGCTCGGCATCCCGATCTACGACGCGGGGATCGTCGGCTACCCGAAGCGGATGCGCGAGTACTCGCGCCGCAAGGGCCAGGGCAACTAGGCCGGGGCGACCGGGCCGGGGCGACCGGGCCGGGACGCCCAGGTCAGGACGGCCGAGCCGGGAGCGACCCGGTCGGTGGACGGGCGGAGGCCCCGGTCCGGGTGGACCGGGGCCCCGCGCTCAGCCGTTGGCGGCGATGTCCGCCAGCACCGCGGCCAGGGTGCGCACCGGCACGCCCGTGCCGCCCTTGGTGGTGTAGCCGTACGGGCCGCCGCTGTGGAACGACGGACCGGCCACGTCGAGGTGCGCCCAGGTGACGCCCTCGGCGACGAACTCCCGCAGGAACACGCCCGCGGTGAGCATGCCGCCGAACCGGTGCCCGGACACGTTGGCGATGTCCGCCACCCGCGAGTCCAGGTCGCCGCGCAGCTCGTCGGGGAGCGGCATGGCCCACGCCTGCTCGCCCACCGCGCGGCCCAGCTCGGCGATCCGGTCGCGGAACGCCTCGGTGCCCATGACGCCCGACGTGCGCTTGCCCAGCGACACGACCTGCGCGCCGGTCAGCGTGGACGTCTCGATCAGGTAGTCCGGGGCGTCCTCGCAGGCCCGCACGATCGCGTCGGACAGGATCAGCCTGCCCTCGGCGTCGGTGTTGAGCACCTCGACGGTCTTGCCGCCGTACATGGTGAGCACGTCACCGGGCCGGTAGGCGGTGCCGGACGGCATGTTCTCCGCCATCGGCGCCCACGCGGTGACCTCCAGCGGGTACTTCAGCTTCGCCGCCAGCACGACGGTGGCGATGACCGCCGCCGCGCCGCCCATGTCGGAGGTCATCTCGTCCATGCCCGCGGCCGGCTTGATGGAGATGCCGCCGGTGTCGAACGTGATGCCCTTGCCGACCAGCGCCACCTTCTTGGTCGCCTTCGCGCCGCGGTAGGTGATGCGCACCAGGCGCGGGGGGCGGCTGGAGCCGCCGCCGACGCCGAGGATGCCGCCGAAGCCCTGCTTGCGCAGCGCCTTCTCGTCGAGGACCTCCACCTCCAGGCCCTCGGCCTTGGCCAGGGCGGTGGCGCGCTCGGCGAACGAGGCCGGGTACAGGTCGTTCGGCGGGGTGTTCACGAGGTCGCGCACGGCGGCGACGGCCTCGGCGATGGCGGTGGACGCCTTCACGGTGGCGTTGTGGGCGCGCTTGGTGCCCTCGGCCGGTGCCACGAGGTCGACGCGGGCCACCGGGCCGTCGCCCTTGGCGGACTTGTACTCGGTGAAGGTGTAGCCGCCCAGCAGCGTGCCCTCCACGGCCGGGCCGAGGTGCAGCGCCGAGAGCGTGGTGACGGCGCGCTTGCGGCCCGCCAGGGCGCGGGCGACCGCGCCGGACGCCTTGCGCACCTGGTCCTCGGACGCGGAGCCGTCGGCGGCGGGCTTGCCCAGGCCGACCGCCAGCACGACCGGCGCGGCCAGCCTGCCGAACGTCGGGACGCTCACGACCTCCTCGGCCTTGCCGGTGGCCCCCAGGGTCTCCAGCACGCCGAGCAGGCCGCCCTCGAACGCGGCGTCGACCGCTTCGGAGGCGCCCGCGAGGGCCGGGCCGTCGGGGCCCTGGATGGTCCCGATCACCACGGCGTCGGTGGCGGTGGTGCTCAGGTCACTGTCGGTGATGGCCAGCTTCGGCGCGATCACGGCGGCTCCTCGATGCGGTCCTCCCGGCACTTCCTGGTCGTGCGGCGGGAACGGGGGTTGATCGTGACGAATGCTAAAGGTCCCGTTCACGCACCCGGTCGCCGCACTCGTGATTGCACCGAGTAACAATTAACACGTTCGGGGGTAAACCGAGCGGGGGTCACCACTCGTGCGGTCTTTTTCTGCGATTGTGTACCGGTGACAATCACGCCCCGTGCCGGGGCCGTGGCGCTCGCGCTCGGCGCGACGCTGGGCGCCGGTGTGCTCACCGGGTTCGCCCCGGCTGCGGCGGTCGCCGGCCCGTGGTTCCTCCCCGCCCTGCTCCTCGCCGCCGTGGCGGCCCTGTGCTGCGCGTTCTCCACCGCGGACCAGCACCGCGCCTACCCGGACGCGCCCGGCGGCTACGGCTACACGCACAACCAGCTCGGCCCGTGGCCCGCCCGGATCACGGGCAGCGCCCACCTGGTCGGGCGGGCCGGGGTGGCCGCCGCCCTGGCCGGCGCGTTCGGCGCGTACGTCGTGCCGGATCACCGGGTCGTGGCGGCCCTGGGGCTCCTCGCGGTGACGGCGGCGCTGGGCACGGCGGGCGTGCGGTGGACGGCCCGGCTGTCCGCGGCCTCCGCGGTCGTGGTGGTCGGCGTCCTGCTGCTGGTGGTCCTGGTGTGCTTCTCCGTCGCCCCGCCGGGCGACCCGGTCGGGCCGCCGGCGATGGCCGCGGCACCGGGCTTCGACGGCGTGATGGCCGCGGCGGCGGTGCTGTTCGCGGCGTTCACCGGCTTCGAGCGGATCACCGCGCCGCACCCCGGCGACCCCGTCTTCACCCCCCGCGCGCTGCGCGTCGCGGTGCCCGTCGTGGTCGGCCTCGTGCTGGTGCTCATGGTCGCGGTCGGCGCGGCGCTGCTGCGCCAGCTCGGCCCGGACCGCCTGGCCCTGTCCCCGGCGCCGCTGCGCGACGCCCTGGTCACCGCCGACGGCCGCTGGCTGCTGCCCGTCCTCGGGTTCGGCGCCGCGGTGGCCGCGGTGACCGCGCTGCACGCCGTGCTCGCCTCCGCCCGGCGCACGCTCGACGGCCTCGTCGAGACCGGCGACCTGCCCCGCGTCCGCGCCGGCTGGCCGCTGGACGTGGTGGGCGCCGCGACGGCCGCCCTCGCCGTCGTCGCCCTGCCCCCGTCGACCGCGCTCGCCGTGGGCGCGTGCGGCACGGCTTTCTACTACGGCTTCACGAACGCCTCGGCCCGCGTGCTGCTCCAGGAGGACCGCACGTGGCCCATGCGCACCGCGTGCCTGGGGCTGGGGCTGTCGGTCCTGCTGGCCATGAGCGCGCCCACGGGGGCGCTCCTCGTCACGCTCGTCGCGCTCGCGGTCGGTACCGGTCTGCTCGCGCTCGGTCGGGTCCGGCACGCCGTGGCGTAGCCCGACCGGATGGTCGGACGTCCGAGCGTCGGGACGGCGATTTTCCGACGTCCTCGCGGCGGCTATCGTGCTGTCATGACGACAGCGTTGCCTTTCACCCGGACCCCCCACCCGCAGCCGGCGACCCCGGAGCGCGTCGCGGGGGTACTCGCCGGGCCGGGCTTCGGTCAGCACTTCACCGACCACATGGTGACGATCCGCTGGAACCGCGAACAGGGCTGGCACGACGCGGTCGTCGGGCCCTACCGCGCGTTGGAGCTGGACCCGGCGGCGATGGTGCTGCACTACGGCCAGGCGATCTTCGAAGGGCTCAAGGCGTACCGCCAGCCCGACGGCACGGTCGCGTCCTTCCGCCCGGAGGCCAACGCCGAGCGGTTCCGCGCCTCCGCGCGCCGCATGGCGATGCCCGAGCTGCCGGACGAGCTGTTCCTCGGCGCGGTCCGGGAGCTGCTGGCCGTCGACGGGCGCTGGGTGCCGTCCGTGCCCGAGGAGTCGCTGTACCTGCGGCCCTTCATGATCTCCACGGAGAAGGGCCTGGGCGTGCGGCCCTCGTCGGAGTACCTCTTCGTGCTCATCGCCTCGCCCGCCGGCTCGTACTTCACGGGCGGCCTGAAGCCGGTGACGGTGTGGCTGTCCACCGAGTACGTGCGCGCCTCGCCCGGCGGCACCGGCGCGGCCAAGTTCGCGGGCAACTACGCGGCGTCCCTGGTGGCGCAGGCGCAGGCCGCCGAGCAGGGCTGCGACCAGGTCGTGTGGCTGGACGCGGTGGAGCGCCGGTGGGTCGAGGAGATGGGCGGGATGAACCTGTTCTTCGTCCTCGGCTCCGGTGACGACGCGCGCGTGGTCACGCCCGAGCTGTCCGGCGCGCTGCTGCCGGGCATCACCCGCGACTCGCTGCTGCGCGTGGCGCGGGACTTCGGCCTCGGCGTCGAGGAGCGCAAGTTCTCCACCGAGGAGTGGGAGAAGAAGGCCGGGACGGGCGAGCTGACCGAGGTCTTCGCCTGCGGCACGGCCGCCGTCATCACCCCGGTGGGCCACGTGAAGCACGCGAGCGGCGAGTTCGACATCGCCGGCGGCGCCACCGGCGAGGTGACCACGCGGCTGCGCGACCACCTGACCGGCATCCAGCAGGGCCGCGTCGAGGACCCGCACGGCTGGATGAAGACGATCAGCTGAGCGCGCACACCGCGAGCACGGCGAGGGTCGCCGCCTCGCACGCCGCGCCGAGCACGTCGCCGGTGATCCCGCCGAAGCGCCGGCGCACGTGCGCGACCAGCAGCAGCACCAGCCCGGCCGCCAGCAGCACGGCGGCCGGGCCGCGCAGCGGGTGCACGAGGACCGACGCCGCGACCAGCGCCGTCCACCACAGCGCCACCACCCACGCGGGCTGGCTGCCCGCCACCAGCGCGCCCAGCCCCTCCGGCCGGGCCGCGGGCACCCCGCGCAGGCAGCACAGCAGGAACGCCGCGCGGCCCGCCGTGAGCGCGAGCAGCACCGCGGGCCACGGCACGACCGGGAGCGCGGCGGCCTCCGCGCCCAGCACCACGACCAGCGCGACCACCGCGAACGGACCCGCGCCGCCGTCCTTCATCACCGCCAGGGCGCGTTCCGGCGGGCCGTAGCAGCCCAGGCCGTCGGCGGTGTCGGCCAGCCCGTCCAGGTGCATCCCGCGGGTGGCCAGGGCCAGCATGCCCACCGCGAGGAACCCGCCGAGCAGGCCGGGCACGACCGCGAGCACGCCCAGGACGGCCGCGCCCAGCAGCAGCCCCACGAGCGGCGCGCACGCGATGGCCCGCCGCGCCGCCCGCGCGTCGACGTCACCGACGACGCGCACGGGCAGCACGGTCAACCAGGACAGCGCCAACCGCATCAGGCGGGTCCGGAGACGCCCGCGCCGTCGAAGGTCGCCATCTCGGCCAGCACGCGGGTCGCCATCACCACCAGCGGCAGCGCCGCCACCGCGCCCGAGCCCTCGCCGAGCCGCATGTCGAACTCCAGCAGCGGCTCCAGGCCCAGGTGGTTCAGCGCCAGCGCGTGCGCCGGCTCCGCCGACCGGTGCCCGGCCACCCACCAGTCGCGCGCGCCCGGCGCCAGCTCCTCGGCGACCACGGCCGCCGCGCCGACGACCACGCCGTCCAGGATCACCGGGGTGCGCCGCACGGCCGCCTGCGCCAGGAACCCGGCCATCGCGGCGACGTCCGCGCCCGACGCCACCCCGAGCAGCGCCAGCGGGTCGTTGATCACCGGTCGGGCGCGGCGCAGCGCGTCGCGGATCGCGGCGGTCTTGCGCATCCACCCCCGGTCGTCCACGCCCGTGCCGCGGCCCACCACGGCCACCGGCTCCGAGCCCGTCAGGGCGGCGATCAGCACGGCGGCGGGCGTCGTGTTGCCGATGCCCATGTCGCCCGCGATGAGCAGGTCCGCGCCGCCGTCGACCTCGTCGTCCGCGAGCTTGCGGCCGACCTCGACCGCCTTGACCGCCTCCTCGGGCGTCAGGGCGTCCTCGCGGTCGATCGACCCGGAACCCCGGCGCACCTTCAGGTCGCCGACGGCCGTGTCGGAGTCGACCGACACGTCCACCACGCGCACGGTCGCGCCGGCCACGTTCGCCAGCACGTTCACCGCCGCGCCGCCCGCGAGGAAGTTCGCCACCATCTGCCCGGTGACCTCGCTCGGGTACGCGGACACGCCGTGCTTCGCGACGCCGTGGTCACCCGCGAACACCACGACCCGGGGCCGGGTGAACGGCCGCGGCGGGCACTCGCCCTGGCACGCCGCGACCCAGGCGCCCAGCTCCTCCAGCCTGCCCAGCGACCCCGCGGGTTTCGTGAGCACGGCGTGGCGGGCGACGGCCTCGCGGCGCGTCACCTCGCTGGGTGGCTCGACGGGCGGGAACTCGATGGTCACCGACTACCTCCGGCTTCGCGCAGTCGCAGTGGGATTCCGGCGACGACCAGGAGAACCTCGTCGCAGACCTCGGCCAGCCGCGCGTTGAGCGAGCCGAGGTGATCGCGGAAGAGCCTGCCAGAGCGGGTGCCGGGCACGACGCCGAGCCCGACCTCGGCGGACACCAGGACCAGCCGGGCGCGCGCGCCGGCCACCGCCCGGACCAGCGCGGCGCACTCGTCCTCGACCCGGCCCGGGTCCCCGCCCGCGTCCCACGCGCCCGCGTCGTCCATCACCCCCGCGAGCCACGTGGCCAGGTCGTCCACCAGGATCGGCGGGTCCGTGCCGACGGTCGCGGTGAGCACCGCGGGCAGGTCGCCGGCCCCGGACGCCTCGACCGTCGTCCAGGTGGTCGGGCGGCGGGCGACGTGCCGGGCGATCCGCAGGTCCCAGTCCGCGTCGTCGGCGTAGCGGCGGGCGGTCGCGACGTAGGTCACGACGTCGTCGGTGAGCAACCCCTCGGCGTGCGCGGACTTCCCCGACCGCGCGCCGCCGAGCACCAGTGTCCGACGCGTCACACCGCACCCCATCCGTTCCACGAGGACATAGCCTGACCGGGAACGTTACCCGCAGGACGGCACGAGGAGGCCGGCGTGGAGTACCGCTGGCGGTACCAGGACGAGCAGGGTCGGGAGGTCGACGGCCCGGTCGTGGCGTTCGCCGACCAGGGCGAGGCCGAGGACTGGTTCGGCTCGTCGTGGGAGGAGCTGCGCGAGACCGGCGTCGCGCAGGTGACGCTGCTGCGCAGCGAGTCCGAGGTCTACGGCCCGATGTCCCTGTCCCCGGCCGAGTAGCCGGCCGGGGACGGGGCGCGCGTCACGGGGTGACGGTCAGCCGCGGGTCGGTCTCGACCGCGTCGCCGAGCACCTCGTCGATCTTCTCCAGCAGCTCGGCCTCCAGCGTCACGCCGGCCGCCTTCACGTTCTCGTGCACCTGCTCCGGACGGGACGCGCCGATGATCGCGCTCGCCACGTTCGGGTTCTGGAGCACCCAGGCGACGGCGAGCTGGGCCAGCGACAGCCCGACCTCGTCGGCCAGCGGCTTGAGCTTCTGCACCCGCTCCAGGACGTCGTCCTTGAGGAAGCGGGAGATGAACTTGGAGCCGTTGGCGTCGGTCGCGCGGGAGCCCTCGGGCACCGGCTGACCCGGCAGGTACTTGCCGGTCAGCACGCCCTGCGCGATCGGGGACCACACGATCTGGCTGACGCCCTCGCGCTCGGAGGTCGGCACGACCTGCGACTCGATGACGCGCCACAGCATCGAGTACTGCGGCTGGTTGGAGATGAACGGCACCTTCAGCTCGCGCGCCAGCTCCGCGCCGCGCGCGATCTGCTCGGCGTTCCACTCGGAGACGCCGATGTAGAGCACCTTGCCCTGCCGCACCAGGTCGGCGAAGGCGAGCATCGTCTCCTCCAGCGGCACCGTCCGGTCGAACCGGTGGGCCTGGTAGAGGTCGACGTAGTCGGTCTGGAGGCGCTTGAGCGAGCCGTTGATCGACTCGGTGATGTGCTTGCGGCCCAGGCCCTTGTCGTTGGGGCCGCCGGGGCCGGTCGGCCAGAAGACCTTGGTGAAGATCTCCAGCGACTCGCGGCGCTCCCCCTTGAGGGCGCGGCCGAGCACCTCCTCGGCCTTCGTGTTGGCGTACACGTCGGCCGTGTCGAACGTGGTGATGCCCGCGTCGAGCGCCGCGCGGACGCAAGCGGTCGCCTGGTCCTCCTCGACCTGGGAACCGTGGGTGAGCCAGTTGCCGTACGAGATCTCGCTGATGTTCAGGCCACTGCGGCCGAGGCGTCGGAACTCCATGCGGCCAAGCCTAGTACCGGGTCGTTCGGGTTGCTAATGAACTGCCGGTGCGCCCCGCTGCGCGGGACGGCGAGGCACCCGCCGGACCCTCCCCGCGCTTCCCGGGCACCGCCTTCGGCGCGTTCCCGGACCAGGTGGTCCGGGGACGGTTCGACCGGCCCCGAGGTCAGACCTTCGCGCCCGGCGCCACGCGCGGCTTCGGGACGCGGAGGCGGCGGAGCTGGCTGGCGCGGATGAACGAGTACCAGCCGATCGACAGGCCGCGCGTGGTGTCGCTCGGGAACTTCAGGCGCACCCGGCGGGTGACCAGGCGGCCCAGCACGAAGCCCTCCACGATCATCGCCAGCAGCATGAACGTGGTCAGCAGCGTCGCGTACTGCTGGATCGCCGGTGACGGCACCAGCAGCGCCACGAACACCAGGATCGCCAGCGGCATGAAGAGGCCCATGAGGTTGCGGCGCGAGTCGACCACGTCGCGGATGTACGCCTTCACCGGGCCGCGGTCGCGGGGGAGCAGGTACTTCTCGTCACCCGCCATCATCCGCTGCCGCCGCTCGACGGCCGCGGCGCGGCGCTCCTCCTTCGACACCTTGTTGCCCCGGGCGCGCTTGAGCGCCTCGCGCTGCGTGCGCGGCGGCGGCGGCACGGGGCCGCGGCGCTTGCCCTCGGCCTCGCGGCGCTTCGGCGTCGGCCGGCCCTTGCCGGGTGTGCGCGACGGGTCCCCGGCGGTCACCTCCGAGTCGGTGCTGACGTCCTCGGGGGCGGTCTCGGCGGCTTCGTCGGCGTTGCGGCGCAGGAACCTCACCTCACCAGAGTAGGAGATGCCCCGATAAGTACTGTTCGCGAGGTGCGAGTTGTCATAGCGCCCGACTGCTTCGGCGGCACCCTGACCGCCCGCGAGGCCGCCCGCGCGATCGCCGACGGCTGGCTGCGCGCCGCCCCCGGCGACCACCCGGACCTCCGCCCGCTCGCCGACGGCGGCCCGGGGTTCGTGGACGTCCTGCACGCCGCCCTGGGCGGTGACCTGCGCGTGACGACCGTCACCGGCCCGCTCGGCACGCCCGTGGAGGCGACCTGGCTGGAGCACGGCGGCACCGCGTACGTCGAGTCCGCGCAGGCGTGCGGCCTGCACCTCGTCCCGGCCGACCGGCGCGCGGAGGCCGCCGAGACGGCCACCACCAGGGGCGTCGGCGAACTCCTCAACGCCGCCCGCGACGCGGACGCGATCGTCGTCGGCCTCGGCGGCTCGGGCACCACGGACGGCGGCGCGGGGCTGCGCGAGGTGGTGCTGCCGGTCACCGCCCGCCTCGTCGCCGCCGTGGACGTGGAGAACCCCCTCCTCGGGCCGCACGGGGCCGCCCGCACGTTCGGCCCGCAGAAGGGCGCGTCACCGGAGGCGGTGGAGCGGCTGGAGGCGCGGCTGGCCGCCGTGGACGAGCTGGCCGCCGTGCGGGACCTGCCCGGCGCGGCGCTGATGGCCCTCGGCGCGACCGCGGAGTCCGGCGCGGGCCTGGTCCGGTCGCTCACCGGCCTCGACGCGGCGCTCGACCGGGCCGACCTGGTCGTCACCGGCGAGGGCAGCTTCGACTGGCAGTCGCTGCGCGGCAAGCTGGTCACCGCCGTGGCCCGGGGCGCGGCCGAGCGCGGGCTGCCGTGCCTGGTGCTCGCGGGCCGGGTCGAGGTGGGCAGGCGCGAGGCCGCCGCGGCGGGGGTGGCCGACAGCTACGCCGTCGCCGACCACGCCGGTTCGGTCGGGGCGAGCCTGGCCGACCCGGCCGGCACCCTCGCCGACCTGGCCGAGCACGTCGCGAGGCAGTGGTCACACCCCCGTCCCCGGTAGCTGTGCGACCATGGGGGGAGGAACAAAGCGGGTACTGCCCGTGTTGTTGGGAAAGACGCCCGCAAAGGACCTCTGAGGGAGAGCCATGACGACCGCTCAGGACGCTGCCACCACTCCTGACGCTCCGCCCACCCACGGCGTGAAGCTCACCGACGCGGCGGCCGTGAAGGCCAAGGCGCTGCTGGACCAGGAGGGGCGCGACGACATGCACCTGCGCATCGCCGTCCAGCCCGGTGGCTGCGCGGGGCTGCGCTACCAGCTGTTCTTCGACGAGCGCACGCTCGACGGCGACGCCCTGCGCGACTTCGGCGGCCTCAAGGTGGCCGTCGACCGCATGAGCGCCCCCTACGTCGAGGGCGCCGTGATCGACTTCGTGGACACCATCGAGAAGCAGGGGTTCACGATCGACAACCCCAACGCGGGCGGCTCCTGCGCCTGCGGCGACTCGTTCCACTGATCGAACGCGCACCGACGGAGAAGGCCCCCGCCTCGGCGGGGGCCTTCTCCGTTCCCGGCTGGTCCCGGGCTCCGTCCCGGACGAGTCGGTCAGACGTAGGCGTCCAGCTCCGCGACCTGCGCGTAGTGGGCGTCGTCCACCTCCCACGGCGCCGCCGCGCGGGGCTCCGGGGACGCCGCCGCGGGCGTCACCAGCCCCTCGGGCAGCGCGGTGCAGTCGTCGATCAGCTGGGCCAGCGTGTCCGCCTCGGTGTTCCTCACACCATCGACCGTATGCGCGTGAAACGCTTGACGAAAGCCCTACCGGGTGGTACTACCGCCCGGTAGGGCTTGTCGCTGCTCACGTCCCGGCGTTCCCGCGGGTCAGAGCTTCACGGGGTAGTGCGGCTCCGGCACGACCGGCCGGATGCGCCCCTCGACGAAGATGCCGTGCCAGATCATGAACACCAGCAGCGCCCAGATGCGGCGGCTGTTGTCCGCCACGCCCGACCGGTGCTCCTCGATGACCCGCAGCACCGCGTTCTTGTCGAGGTAGCGGTCGGTCTGCGACTGGCGCACGTGGTCCACGGCCCACTCGTGCATCTCGTCCTTCAGCCAGTGCCGGATCGGCACCGGGAAGCCCAGCTTGCGCCGGTTGAGCACGTGCGCGGGCACGATGTCGCGGATCGCGCGGCGCAGCGCGTGCTTGGTCGTCTCCCGGGTCAGCTTCAGCTCCGACGGCACCTGCGAGGCGATCTTGAAGACCTCGGGGTCCAGGAACGGCACCCGCAGCTCCAGCGAGTTCGCCATCGTCATCTTGTCGGCCTTGACCAGGATGTCGCCGCGCAGCCAGGTGAACAGGTCGACGTGCTGCATCCGGGTGACCGGGTCCCAGCTCGCCGACTCGCGGTACGGCTGGGCCGTCACGTCCTGGTGCGACACGTTCGGGTCGTAGGTGCGCAGCACCTGCCGCAGCTGGTCGTCCATGAAGATCCGGGCGTTGCCGTAGTAGCGCTCCTCCAGGGTGAGCGCACCCCGGCGCAGCAGGTCCTTGCCGCGCACGCCCTGCGGGATCTTCGTCGACACCTTGCCCATGGCCTTGCGCAGCGCGCCCGGCACCTTCTCGAACGGCGCCAGCGACAGCGGCTCGCGGTAGATCGTGTACCCGCCGAACAGCTCGTCCGCGCCCTCGCCCGACAGCACGACCTTCACGTGCTCGCGCGCCTCGCGGGCGATGAACCACAGCGGCACCAGCGCCGGGTCCGCCACCGGGTCGTCCAGGTACCAGGTGATCAGCGGCAGCGCGTCCATCATCTCCTGCGCCGTCACCGCCCTGACCACGTGCTTCACCCCGATCGCGGCGGCCGACTCGGCGGCCACGTCGATCTCGGAGTAGCCCTGCCGGTGGAACCCGGTGGTGAACGTGATCAGGTCCGGGTTGTGCTCCTTGGCCAGCGCCGCGACGACCGTCGAGTCGATGCCGCCGGACAGGAACGAGCCGACCGTCACGTCCGCGCGCATGTGCTTGGCCACCGAGTCGCGCAGCGCCTCGGTGATCTCGTCGTACAGGCGGTCCTCGTCGGCCTGCCCGCGCACCGCGCGCGGCCGGAACGTCGCCGGGAAGTACCGCTCCACGACCGGGCGGCCACCCGGCGTGAGCGTGAACGAGGTGCCGGACTCGATGCGGTGAACGTGCGTCTGGAGCGACTCCGGCTCCGGCACGTACTGGAGGATGAAGTAGTGCTGGAGCGCCTTCTCGTCGACCTCCGGCCGGATGCCGACGGCCGGGGCCAGCTCCAGCACGGACTTCTTCTCGCTGGAGAACGCCACGCCGCCCGGGCCGGCCGCGTAGTACAGCGGCTTGATGCCGAACGGGTCGCGCGCGCCGAACACGACGCGCCGCGCCTTGTCCCAGATCAGGAACGCGAACATGCCGCGCAACCGCGCCACCGCGGACGGGCCCCAGTAGTGGTAGGCCGCCACGATGGTCTCGGTGTCGCCGTCGGTGGCGAACACCGCGCCGAACTGCTTGGTCAGCTCCGCGCGCAGTTCCACGTAGTTGTAGATCTCGCCGTTGAACAGGATCGCGTACCGGCCCTGCGCCTCGGGGGGACCCCAGTGCAGCGGCTGGTGCGAGTGCTCGATGTCGATGATCGACAGTCGGTTGAAGCCGAAGACGACCTCACCGCCCTGCCAGGTGCCGCTCTCGTCAGGGCCGCGGTGCCGCATGCAGCGCAGGGCCCCCGCCACCGCCGAACGCGCCCGCTCGGCCTCGTGCTCACTAGGGCAAACCAGTCCTACCAGGCCACACACGCGGTAGACACCTTTCGAGTCGTGTGGAGAAGCTCCCAGTATGCCGGGGGGCCTCTGTGTGACCGAAACTGCACCGCGCGGGTGCCGCCCCCGGCGGGTGACCTGCCGTGCGCTGGGCTACGCTCCCGCATGATCCGGCAAGGGGAAGTTCCGCCCTTGCCTGCGAGCTTTCAGCGAGGAGGCGGCGAGCAGTGGGCCTGAAGGAGGGCACCAGGGCAGCGCGGCTGGCGAAGGTCGTCGGGCTGGTCGGCCTGGTCGGCGTCGGGGCCACGGGTTGCTCCACGGAAGAGGTGCTGCGCTTCGGCTGGCCGGTGGCCGTGACGCCGCAGGCCGAGGCGATGCGCGAGCTGTGGACCTGGTCGGTCGTCGCGGCTCTCGCCGTCGGCGTGATCGTGTGGGGCCTGATCCTCTGGTCGGTCGCGTTCCACCGCAAGAAGAGCGAGGAACTGCCCCGCCAGGTCGCCTACAACCTGCCGCTGGAGCTGGTCCTGCTCGTCGTGCCGACGGTCATCGTGGCGGTGTTGTTCTACTTCACCGCGGTGACGCAGAACTACGTCAACGACCAGAGCGAGGACCCGGACGTCACGGTCGACGTGGTCGCGTTCCAGTGGAACTGGGAGTTCCGCTACCCCGACTACAAGACGGGGACCTCCGACCTGCCGGTGAGCACCGTCGGCTCGTCCGGCGAGATCCCGCTGCTGGTCCTGCCGCAGGGCAAGTCGGTCCGGTTCCGGCTGGAGTCGACCGACGTCATCCACTCGTTCTTCGTGCCCGAGTTCCACTTCAAGCGGGACGTCTTCCCGCAGCCGAAGAAGAACAACCAGGACAACGAGTTCCAGATCGACCAGATCGACCGGACCGGGTCGTTCGTCGGTCGCTGCGCCGAGCTGTGCGGCACCTACCACGCGGTGATGAACTTCGAGGTCAGGGCGCTCACACCGGAGGACTTCGACCGGTACATGGAACTGCGCCAGGAGACGAACGAGAAGACCGGCGTCCCCTACACCGCGGCCGAGGCGCTCACCGAGATGGACTGCGGCGAGCTGTGCACCCCCTACGCGGTGACCACCAAGCCCTTCGAGACCGACCGGACCGTCCGCGAGGCGTCGTCCGGCGCGGGTAAGTAGGAGGAGGCTGAGATGAAGGTCGAAGCCCGCATTTTCGACTTGGTGATGGCGTTCTCGTTCCTGATGGCCGTCGTGTACGGCTACTGGACCTGGGCGGACACCAACGCCGTCGAGCCCACCGGCACGGTGGCGCTCGCCCTCACCGGTGGCCTGGCCCTGATCGTGGGCACCTACTTCCGCTTCGTCGCCCGGCGCATCGAGGTGCGCCCCGAGGACAACGCGGACGCCGAGGTCAGCGACGGCGCCGGTGAGCTGGGCTTCTTCAGCCCGGGCAGCTACTGGCCGATCGCCCTGGCCGCCTGCGCGGCGACCGCCGGCGTGGCGCTGGCGTTCTGGCACGTCTGGCTGCTGGTGATCGCGGTCGTCATGCTGCTGATCGCCATCGGCGGCCTGGTGTTCGAGTACCACACGGGCCCGAGCCACGAGTGACGTCCCCTTCACGACGACGAAGGCCA
>NZ_JBPKJK010000018.1:0-83731 GCF_051756985.1 Saccharothrix sabaoui | reverse complement strand
CGTCCAAGGTGGCCGACTCGATGTCCGTGTTGCCGTCCGCACCGGCCCGGTCGCGGACCTTGTCCTGCCACAGGGAGACCAGCTGCCGCAGCCTCGCCTCCACGCGCGCCCCGTCGACGTCCACCGGGTCCAGCGCGCCCAGCGCGTCGGCCAGCCTGGTCAGCTCGGCCTCCACACCGGTCCCGCCGGGCGCCGCGGCGGGCGCCACCTCGGAGCGCAGGAACGCCGCCAGCGCGTCGGGGGTCGGGTGGTCGAAGATCAGCGTCGCGGGCAGCCGCAACCCCGTCTCCGCACCCAGCGCGTTGCGCAGCTCGACCGACGTCAGCGAGTCGAAGCCCAGCTCGGTGAACGCCCGGTCCGGCCCGATCGCGTCCACCCCGGCGTGGCCGAGCACGGCCGCCGCCTGGGAGCGGACCACGGTCAGCAGCGCCTGCTGCGCGTCGGCCTCGGACAGCCCGGCCAACCGCAGCCGCAGCTCGTCCGCCCGCGCCGCCGTGTCGGCCGAGGCCACCCGGCGACCGGTCGAGCGGACCAGGCCGCGGAACAGCGGCGGCACCGGCGCGGTCCGGGCGTGCGCCCGCAGCCCCGCCACGTCGAGCTTCACCGGCACCGTCGCCGGCGCGACCAGCGAGGTGGCCAGGTCGAACAGCGCCAGCCCCTCCGCCGGGTCGAGCGGTGCGATGCCGTCGCGGCCCATCCGGTCCGCGTCCGCCGCGCCGCCCATGCCGTCGGCCCAGAGGCCGTAGGCGAGCGAGGTGGCCGCCAGGCCCCGGGACCGGCGGTGCTCGGCGAGCGCGTCCAGGAACGTGTTCGCGGCGGCGTAGTTCGCCTGGCCCGGCGCGCCGAGCACGCCCGCGGCCGAGGAGAACAGCGCGAACAGCGCCAGGTCGCGGTCCGCGGTCAGCTCGTGCAGGTGCCAGG
Organism: Saccharothrix sabaoui; assembly: GCF_051756985.1. Lineage (NCBI taxonomy): Bacteria > Bacillati > Actinomycetota > Actinomycetes > Pseudonocardiales > Pseudonocardiaceae > Saccharothrix > Saccharothrix sabaoui. Next base: position 82,810 of record NZ_JBPKJK010000018.1, on the reverse strand, counting down.
CCGCGTCGACCTTCGGCCGCAGCACGGTCGCCAGCCGCTCGGGGGTGAGCGAGGTGACCAGGCCGTCGTCGAGGACGCCCGCCGCGTGGACGACACCGGTCAGGTCCGGGACGTCCGCGAGCAGCGCCGCCAGCGCGTCCCGGTCGGCCGCGTCGCACGCCTCGACCCGGACCCGCGCGCCCAGCCCGGTCAGCTCGGCGGCCAGTTCCGCCGCGCCCGGCGCCTGCGCGCCGCGCCGGCTGGTGAGGACCAGTCCCCGCACGCCGTGCGCGGTGACCAGGTGCCGCGCGACCGCCGCGCCCAGGCCGCCGGTGCCGCCGGTGACCAGCACGGTGCCGTCCGGGTCCAGGGCGCGCGGCACGGTCAGCACGACCCCGTCCCCGCCGAGGTCGGCCAGCGCCCCGGGAGCCCGGCGCACGTCCCGGGCCGGGAGCGCGATCGGGGTGAGCACGTCGGTGTCGGACAAGGCGACCAGCTCCTCCCACGTCGTCGCGATCCGGTCCGCCCCGACCCCGGTCAGGTCCAGGGCCAGGAAGTTCACCTCCGGATACTGCCGGGCGGGATCGCCGCTGGGACGTACGTCGGCCTTCCCCCTTTCCACGAACCGCCCACCGCGCGGCAACAGCGCGGCCGACCCGTGGTCGGCGCCGTCGGCCGAACCGAGCACGACGTCCACGCCGGCGACCGGGAGGTCGGCGGTGGTGAGGACCCGCGCGCCCAGGTGGCGGGCGATCCGGGTGGCGGCGAGGCCGAGCCCGCGGTCCGCGTCGTGGACCAGCACCGACTCGCCGGCGGTGAGGCCGGCGAGGTCGTGCAGCGCGTGCCAGGCGGCGAGGTGCGTCAGCGGCGCGGACGCCGCCTCCTCCCAGGTCCACCCGTCCGGGACCGGCGCGAGGACCGCGCGGGCGGCCGCGGCGACCGGACCGGCGGCGTTCCCGAGCAGGCCCATCACCCGGTCACCCGGCCGCAGGTCGGTGACGTCGCCGCCGACCTCCAGCACGACGCCCGCGACGGAGCGGCCGAGCGGTCCGGCGGCGTCCACGCCCGCCGCGCGCACCGCGATCCGGACGCCGTCACCGGCCAGCGGGTCGTCGGCCCCGGCGAACGGCCGCAGCACGGGCCGTTCCGGCGAGTCGAGCCGCCACGCCCGCTCACCGGCGGGCGGGACCAGCTCCGCCGCGTTGTCGGCCCGCAGCAGGCGGCAGGCGCGCACGACGCCGTCGCGCACGGCGAGCTGCGGTTCCTCGCCGACGGCGGCCACGGCGCGGGCCACGTCGTCGGCCGCGGCGTCGAGCAGGGCCAGTCGGCCCGGGTTCTCCGCCTGGGCGCTGCGGACCAGGCCCCACACCGAGGCGGCGACCGGGTCGACCACGTCGCCCGGGTCCGCGGTCACCGCGCCGTGCGTGAGCACGACCAGGGTGCTGTCGGCGGTGCGGTCGTCGGCCAGCCACGCCTGGACGGCCGCGAGGGTGCGCTCCAGCACCTCCCGCACCGCCCCGGGCACGTCCAGGGCGGAACCCCCGACGCGCAGGACCACCACGGGCGGGACGGTGTCGCCGACCTCCTCGTGGTGCGCCCAGGCTACGGCGGCGTCCGGCACGGCCACCGGGAGCCAGTCGAGCCGGAACAGCGAGTCCCGGGTCCCCGGGTCCGCGCCGAGCTGGTCGGCGGAGACCTCGCGCAGCGTCAGGCCGCCGACCGAGAGCACCGGCGCGCCCGCCGCGTCGGCCAGCTCCAGCCGGACCGAGTCGGGACCGGTGCGGCCGACCCGGACGCGCAGCGCGGTCGCGCCCGCGGCGTGCAGCGAGACGTCCCGCCACCCGAAGGGCAGCCGGGTGACCGCCTCGTCGTCCGAGGGCAGCAGGCCGATGGAGTGCAGCGCGGCGTCGAGCAGCGCCGGGTGGACGCCGAAGCCCGCCGCGTCACCGTGCGCCGCCTCGGGCAGCGCGATCTCGGCGAGGACGTCGTCCCCGTGCCGCCAGGCGGCCCGCAGGCCCTGGAACACCGGGCCGTAGGTGAGCCCCGCGGCGGCCAGGCCGGGGTAGAGGTCCGTCACGTCGAGCGCCTCGGCGTCCGCCGGGGGCCAAGCCCCCGCCGCGACGGCCGGGTGGTCCTCCTCCGGGCCGAGCACGCCGGTCGCGTGCGCGGTCCACGGCTCGTCGCCGTCCTGCGGCCGGGAGTAGACGGAGACCTCGCGCCGTCCTTCCCCGTCGGCCGCGCCGACGACGACCTGGACGGCGAGCGCGCCCCGTTCCGGCAGCACCAGCGGTGCCTCCAGGTCGAGTTCGACCACCTTCGGGCACCCCAGCTCGTCACCGGCGCGCACCGCCAGCTCGACCAGGGCCGCGCCGGGGACCAGCACGGAGCCGAGCACGGCGTGGTCGACGAGCCACGGCTGGGCGGCGCGGGACAGCCTGCCGAAGCAGATCAGCCCGTCCCCGCCCGCGGTGGGCACGACCGCGCCCAGCAGCGGGTGGTCGGCCGCGGTCAGGCAGAGCCCGGCCGCGTCACCGGCCGCCGAACCGCCGTCGAGCCAGAAGCGCTCGCGCTGGAAGGCGTAGGTCGGCAGGGCGACGGTCGTGGCCCCGCTGTCCCCGAAGTACTTCTCCCAGTCGACGGTCACGCCGTGGGCGTGCAGCGTCGCCAGGGCGAGGACCACCGTGGTGGCCTCGTCGCGGTCCCTGCGCAGCGCCGGGACCGCCGTGCCGGACTCGACCATCCCGGACAGCACCGCGTCCGGGCCCAGCTCCAGGAACCGGGTCGCGCCGGCCTCGTCCAACGCCGTGACGGTGTCGGCGAACCGGACCGTGGCGCGGACGTGCTCGACCCAGTACTCCGGGTCGGTCCAGCGGTCGTTCACCGGGATCGACGGCTCCGAGAAGGTCAGTTCACGCACCACGGCGCGGAAGTCGTCGAGCATCGGCTCCATCAGGGCCGAGTGGAACGCGTGCGACACCGTCAGGCGCTTGACCCGGCGGCCCTGCTCGCCGAAGTGGTCGGCCGCCGCCAGGGTCGGACCCTCCACACCGGACAGCACGACCGCGTTCGGCCCGTTGACCGCGGCCAGCGACACCTCGTCGGACAGGTGCTCGCGCACCTCGTCCTCCGACGCCTGCACCGCCACCATCGCACCACCGGTAGGCAACGCCTGCATCAGACGACCACGGGCCTCCACCAGCGTCGCGGCGTCCTCCAACGACAACACACCGGCGACGTGCGCCGCCGCGATCTCACCGATCGAATGACCCGCCACGAAATCCGGGCGCACACCGAACGACTCCACCAACCGGAACAACGCCACTTCCAACGCGAAGATCGCCGGCTGCGCATTACCAGTCTGGTCCAAGTCCGCGGTGGAACGAACACCCGGCAGGTACCCGCACACCTCGTCATAGGCACGGGCGAAAGCCGGGAACGCCTCGTACAGGCCCTCCCCCATCCCCGCCCGCTGCGAACCCTGACCGGTGAACAGCACGGCGAGCTTGCCGGGGACCGCCCGGCCGGTCACGACGTTCGTCGCGGCCTGCCCGTCGGCCAGCGCGGCCAGCCCGGCGCGCAGGTCGGCCTGGTTGCCCAGCACGACCGCGCGCCGCTCGTGCGCGGTGCGGGTGGTGGCCAGCGACCAGGCGACGTCGACCGGGTTACCCAGGTCGGCGTCCAGCAGCCGGGCCGCCTGCGCCCGCAGGGCCTGCTCGGTCCGCCCGGACAGCAGGTGCGGCAGCAGCGCGGGTTCGCGGACCTCGCGCGGCGGCGCGGGGACCTCCACCGGCTGCTCCAGGATGACGTGCGCGTTGGTGCCGCTGATGCCGAACGACGACACCGCCGCGCGCCTCGGCCGGTCCGCGCCGGGCCAGGGCGTCGCCCCGGTGGCCAGCTCGACCGCGCCCGTGCCCCAGTCCACGTGCGGGGTGGGCTCGTCGACGTGCAGGCTGGCCGGGACGACCCCGTGCCGCATCGCCTCGACGACCTTGATGATCCCGGCGACGCCGGCGGCGGCCTGGGTGTGGCCGATGTTCGACTTGACCGAGCCGAGCAGCAGCGGCGTCTCGCGGTCCTGGCCGTAGGTGGCCAGCAGCGCCTGCGCCTCGATCGGGTCACCCAGCGAGGTGCCCGTGCCGTGCGCCTCGACCACGTCGACGTCCGAGGTGGACAGCCCGGCGTTGGCCAGCGCCTGCCGGATCACCCGCTGCTGCGACGGCCCGTTCGGGGCGGTGAGGCCGTTGGACGCGCCGTCCTGGTTGACCGCGCTGCCGCGCACCACCGCGAGCACCGGGTGCCCGTTGCGGCGCGCGTCGGAGAGCCGCTCCAGCAGCAGGAACCCGGCGCCCTCGGACCAGCCGGTGCCGTCGGCGGACGCGGCGAACGGCTTGCAGCGCCCGTCGCGGGCCAGGCCGCGCTGCCGGGAGAACTCGATGAACGGGTTCGGCGTGGACATCACCGTCGCACCGCCGGCCAGGGCGAGTTCGCACTCGCCCGAGCGCAGCGCCTGCGCCGCCAGGTGCAGGGCGACCAGCGACGACGAGCACGCCGTGTCCACCGACACCGCCGGGCCCTGGAGGCCGAAGGTGTAGGCGACCCGGCCGGACAGCACGCTGCTCGCGCTGCCGGTGCCGAGCAGGCCCTCCACGCCCTCGGGGGTGGTGGCCAGGCGGGACGCGTAGTCGTTGTACATCACGCCCGCGAACACGCCGGTGGTGCTGCCCTTGAGCGACGTCGGGTCCATCCCGGCGCGCTCGAACGCCTCCACCGCGGTCTCCAGCAGCAGCCGCTGTTGCGGGTCGACGGTGATCGCCTCGCGCGGCGAGATGCCGAAGAACTCGGCGTCGAAGTCGGCCGCGTCGTGCAGGAACCCGCCCTCGCGGGCGTAGCTCTTGCCGGTGCGGTCCGGGTCCGGGTCGTACAGCCCGTCGAGGTCCCAGCCGCGGTCGGTCGGGAACGGCGTGATGGCGTCCACGCCGTCGGAGACCAGCCGCCACAGGTCCTCGGGCGACCGCACGCCGCCGGGGAACCGGCAGCTCATGGCGATGATCGCGATCGGCTCGTCGGGTTCGGCCGACCGGGTGCGGGTGACCGCCGCCTCGGGGGCGGCGCCGACCAGCTCGGTGCGGACGTGCCCGGCCAGCAGCAGCGGCGTCGGGTGGTCGAAGACCAGCGTCGCGGGCAGCCGCAGCCCGGTGGTCTCGCCGAGCCGGTTGCGCAGCTCGACGGCGGTCAGCGAGTCGAAGCCCAGCTCGGTGAACGCCCGGTCGGGGTCGACCGCGCCGGCACCGCCGTGGCCCAGCACGGCCGCGACCTGCGTGCGCACCAGGCCGATCAGGTGCGCCTCCTGCTCCGCGGCGGACAGCCGGGACAGGGTGTCCAGCAGGCCGGACACCGCCCGGTCGTTGGCCGCGGCACGGCGCTTGGGCACCCGGACCAGGCCGTGCAGCGCGGACGGCAGCGGCGCGGTGCGGGCGCGGACCCGCAGGGCCGCCAGGTCGAGCTTCACCGGCACCGGCACGGCCGTCCCGCTCGCGAGGGCCGCGTCGAACAGCGCGAGGCCCTCCTCCTCGGACAGCGCGCCGAAGCCGTCGCGGGCCAGCCGCTCCGCCTCGGCCGCGCCGCCCATGCCGCCGGCCCACAGGCCGTAGGCCAGCGAGCGGGCGGGCAGGCCGTCGGCGACCCGCTGCTCGGCGAGCGCGTCGAGCAGGGCGTTGGCCGCCGCGTAGTTGCCCTGGCCGGGGCCGCCCAGCACGCCGGAGACCGACGACAGCAGGACGAACTGGCTCAGCGGCCGGTCGAGGGTCAGCTCGTGCAGCGCGACCGCCGCGTCCGCCTTGGGCCGCAGCACGGTGTCGAGCCGCTCGGGCGTCAGCGCGGTGACCACGCCGTCGTCCAGCACGCCCGCCGCGTGCACGACCCCGGTCAGCCCGGGGACCGCGTCCAGCAGCGCGGCCAGCGCGGCCCGGTCGGCGACGTCGCACGCCTCGACCCGGACGGACGCGCCCAGCCCCGCCAGCTCCTCGGCCAGCTCGGCCGCGCCGGGGGCGGCGAGGCCGCGACGGCTGGTCAGCACCAGCTCGCGCACGCCGTGCGCGGTCACCAGGTGCCGGGCCAGCGCCGCGCCGATGCCGCCGGTGCCGCCGGTGACGAGCACCGCGCCGTCGCCCCACCCGGTGTCGGCGTCGCCGCCGGTGCGGGCGCGGACCAGGCGGGGCGCCAGGGCCTCGCCGTCGTGGACGCGGACCTCGGGTTCGCCGGTGGCCAGCGCGGCGGCGACGTCGTCGCCCTCGACCGACACGAACCGGCCGGGGTGCTCGGACCCCGCGCTGCGGACCAGGCCGCGGACGGCCGCGCCGGACGGGGAGCCGTCGGTGCGCACGACCAGCCGGGCGTCGGCGAACCGCTCCTCGGCCAGGAACGCCTGGATGCCCGCCAGGGCGGCGCGCAGCGCGTCGCGCGGCTCGCCGGCCGGGACGTCCAGCACCAGCGCGGGCGGGACCTCGTCGCCGACCTCGTGCAGCGGGGCGGTGTCGACCGCCTCGGCGACGGCGGGCATGGGCACCCTGGTCAGCTCGTAGAGCGAGTCCCCGGTGCGCGGCTGCCCGGCCTCGACCCGGCGGACGACCACCGAGCCGATGCTCGCCACCGGCGCGCCGGAGTTGTCCGCCGCCAGCAGGGAGACCGAGTCGGTCCCGGTCGGCGTGATCCGGACGCGCAGGGCGGTCGCGCCGGCCGCGTGCAGGACGGCGGAGCCGAACACGAACGGCAGCCGCCCGCCCTCGCCGGGGGTGAGCCCGATGGCGTGCAGGGCGGCGTCCAGCAGCGCCGGGTGGACGCCGAAGCGACCGGCCCGGTCGTGCTCGTCCTCGGGCAGCGCGACCTCGGCGTAGACGTCGTCGCCGTCGCGCCAGGCGGCCTTGAGACCGCGGAACACCGGTCCGTAGGCCAGGCCGGCGGCGGCCAGGTCGTCGTACAGGTCGGTGACGTCGACCGCCTCGCCGGGCGGCGGCCAGGCCGCGAGGTCCGCGGTGGGAGCGGTGGCCGCGGGCGACAGGGTGCCGACGGCGTGCTCGGTCCACGGCTCGTGCGGGCTGCGCGAGTGCACCGACACGGGGCGCCGGCCGGCGTCGTCGGCCTGGCCGACGATCACCTGGACGTCCAGCGCGCCCGAACCGGGCAGCACCAGCGGCGCCTGGAGGGTCAGCTCCTCCACCGCGCCGCAGCCCGCCTCGTCACCGGCCCGGACGGCCAGCTCCAGCAGCGCGGTGCCCGGCACCAGGGTGGCGCCCAGCGCCTCGTGGTCGGCCAGCCACGGGTGGGTGCCCCGGGACAGCCTGCCGGTGAACAGCCAGCCGTCGCCGTCCGCGAGCGGCACGGCCGCGCCGAGCAGCGGGTGCTCGGCGGGCTCCAGGCCCGCGGCGGTGACGTCGGCGTCCGCGCCGACCGAGACCAGCCAGAACCGCTGGTGCCGGAACACCGAGGTCGGCAGGTCCACGACGCGGGCGCCGGAGCCGGCGAACACGGCCGACCAGTCGACCGGGACGCCGTGGACGTGGGCGGTGGCCAGCGCGGTCAGCGCGGTCACGGCCTCGTCGCGGTCCCGGCGCAGGAACGGGGTGAACAGGCCGTCGCCGCCGCCCATCGCGGACAGCACGCCGTCCGGGCCGACCTCCAGGAACCGGGTGACGCCCGCGCCGCGCAGCCAGGACAGGCCGTCGCCGAAGCGGACCGTGGCGCGGACGTGCTCGACCCAGTACTCCGGGTCGGCGAGCCGGTCGGCCGGCGCGCCGCTCACCGTGGACACCACGGGGATCGACGGCTCGCCGAACGACAGCCCGCGCACGACCTCGCGGAACTCGTCGAGCATCGGCTCCATCAGGGCCGAGTGGAACGCGTGCGACACGCTCAGGCGCTTGGTCTTGCGCCCGAGCCGCTCGAACTTCTTGGCCACCTTGAGCGTCGGCGAGGCCGCGCCGGAGAGCACGACCGCGTCGGGGCCGTTGACGGCGGCCAGCGACACCTTCGCCGACAGGTGCTCGCGCACCTCGTCCTCGCTCGCCTGCACGGCGACCATCGCGCCACCGGCGGGCAGCGCCTGCATCAGGCGACCGCGCGCCTCCACCAGGGTCGCGGCGTCCGCCAGCGACAGCACGCCGGACACGTGCGCCGCCGCGATCTCGCCGATCGAGTGGCCGGCCAGGAAGTCGGGGCGGACGCCCCACGACTCCACGAGCCGGAACAGCGCCACCTCCAGCGCGAAGATCGCCGGCTGCGCACTACCCGTCCGGTCCAGGTCCGCGGCGGAGCGGACACCGGGCAGGTACCCGCACACCTCGTCGTAGGCGCGGGCGAACACCGGGAAGGCCGCGTACAGGCCCTCCCCCATGCCGACCCGCTGCGAACCCTGACCGGTGAACAGCACCGCCGTCCGGCCGGTCGTCGCGCGACCGGTCACGACGCCCGCGCCGGTCTCCCCCGCCGCGAGCGCGGCCAGGCCGGCGCGCAGCTCGTCGGCGGTCGTCCCGAGCACGACGGCGCGGTGCTCCTGCGCGGTGCGGGAGGTGGCCAGCGACAGGCCGAGGTCCACGGGCTCGCCCTCGACGGCCAGCAGCCGGGACGCCTGCTCGCGCACGGCCTCCTCGGCGCGGGCCGACAGCACCCACGGCACGACCGCGGGCGGCACGACCTCGCGCGCCGGCTCCGGTTCGGCCGGCTGCTCCAGGATGACGTGCGCGTTGGTGCCGCTGATGCCGAACGACGACACCGCCGCGCGGCGCGGCCGGTCCACCTCGGGCCACGGCCGCGGCTCGGCCAGCAGGCTGACGTCGCCCGCCGACCAGTCCACGTGCGGGGACGGCTCGTCCAGGTGCAGGCTCCTGGGCAGCACGCCGTGGCGCATCGCCTGGACCACCTTGATGATCCCGGCGACGCCGGCGGCGGCCTGGGTGTGGCCGATGTTGGACTTGATCGAGCCCAGGTACAGCGGCTCGTCCTCGCGCTCGCGGCCGTAGGTGGTCAGCAGCGCCTGCGCCTCGATCGGGTCGCCGAGCGAGGTGCCGGTGCCGTGCGCCTCCACCAGGTCCACCCCGGACGACGGGATGCCCGCGCCGGCCAGCGCGGCGCGGATGACCCGCTGCTGCGACGGCCCGTTGGGGGCGGTGAGGCCGTTGGACGCGCCGTCCTGGTTGATCGCCGAGCCCTTCACGACGGCCAGCACGCGGTGGCCGTTGCGGCGCGCGTCGGACAGCCGCTCCAGCACCAGCACGCCGACGCCCTCGGACCAGCCGGTGCCGTCGGCGTCGGCGGAGAACGACTTGCAGCGGCCGTCCGCGGCCAGGCCGCGCTGCCGCGAGAAGCCGATGAACGTGTCGGGCGTGGCCATCACGGTCACGCCGCCGGCCAGCGCCAGCGAGCACTCACCGGTGCGCAGCGCCTGCGCGGCCAGGTGCAGGGCGACCAGCGACGACGAGCACGCCGTGTCCACCGACACCGCCGGGCCCTCCAGGCCCAGCGTGTAGGCGACCCGACCGGACAGCACGCTGCCCGAGGTGCCCGTGCCGAGGAAGCCCTCGACGCCGTCCGGCACCGATCCCAGCTTGGTGCCGTAGTCGTGGTACATCACGCCGGCGAACACGCCGGTCGGGCTGCCCTTGAGGGTGGTCGGGTCGATCCCGGCGCGTTCGACGGCCTCCCACGAGGTCTCCAGCAGCAGGCGCTGCTGCGGGTCCATCGCCAGCGCCTCGCGCGGGCTGATCCCGAAGAACTCGGGGTCGAAGTCGCCCGCGTCGTGCAGGAACCCGCCCTCGCGGGTGTAGGTCTTGCCGGGCTGGTCGGGGTCGGGGTGGTAGATGCCGTCCACGTCCCAGCCGCGGTCCTCCGGGAAGCGCGAGACGCCGTCGCGGCCCTGTGCGACCAGGTCCCACAGGTCCTCCGGCGACCGCACCCCGCCCGGGTAGCGGCAGGCCATGCCGACGATGACGACCGGGTCGCCGCTGACCGCCGCCGGGGCGTGCACGGGCGCGGCCGGACCGTCCTGCTCGTCGAGGAACTCCGACCGGATGAACTCGGCCAGCGCCAGCGGCGTCGGGTGGTCGAAGGTGAGCGTGGCGGGCAGGCGCAGCCCGGTGGCCGCGTCCACGCGGTTGCGGAACTCGACCGAGGTGAGCGAGTCGAAGCCCAGCTCGCCGAACGCCCGGTCGGCCTCCACCGCGTGCGGGCCCTCGTGGCCCAGCACGAGCGCGACCTCGGTGCGGATCAGCTCGACGAGCACCCGGAGCCGCTCGGGCTGCGGCAGGCCGCCGAGCCGCTGCCGCAGACCGGCTGCCTCACCGGCGTGCGCGGCGCGGCGCGGGCGCAGCTTGACCAGGCTGCGCAGCACGTGCGGGACGGCCCCGGTGGCGCGGGCGTCCTCGCGCAGCGCGGCCACGTCCAGCCGCAGCGCGACCGGGTTGGCGTCGTCGCCGAGCGCGACCAGGTCGAACAGCGCAAGACCGGCCTCGTCCGACAGGGCGCCGAACCCGGCCGGGCCGCCGGACCGGCCGCTGCCCATGCCGCTGCGCCACAGGCCGAAGGCGATGGAGGTGGCGACCAGGCCCCGGTCGCGCCGGTAGGTGGCCAGCCCGTCGAGGAAGCCGTTGGCCGCCGCGTAGTTGGCCTGGCCCGGTGCCCCGAGCGTGCCCGCGACCGACGAGAACAGGACGAACAGGTCCAGGCCGCTGGTCAGCTCGTGCAGGTTCCAGGCGGCCTCGGCCTTGGGCGCGAGGACGGCGGCGACGCGCTCGGGCGTCATCGTCTCCAGCACGCCGTCGTCGAGGACGCCCGCGGCGTGCACGACGCCGCTGAGCGGCTGGTCGGGCGCGACCAGGGCGAGCGCGGCCACCAGCTGCTCGCGGTCGGCGACGTCGCAGGCCGCGATCGTCACCTCCGCGCCCAGGTCGGTCAGCTCGCGCTCCAGGTCCGCCGCGCCGGGCGCGTCGCCGCCCCGGCGGCTGGTGAGCAGCAGGTGACGGACGCCGTGGCGCTCCACCAGGTGCCGGGCGACCAGCGCGCCGAGGCCGCCGGTGCCGCCGGTGACCAGGACGGTGCCCTCCAGGGCCCAGTCCGTGTCGCTCGTCGCCTGGGCGCGGACCAACCTCGGCACGCGCAGCTCGCCACCGACGAGCAGCACCTCCGGCTCGCCGGTGCCCACCGCGGTGGCCACGTCACCGGTGCCGTGCACCAGGACCAGGCGGTCGGGGTGCTCGGCCTGGGCGCTGCGGACGAGCCCGGCCACCGCGGTGTGCGCGGGGACGCCCGGCGCGGTCCGCACGACCAGGCGTGCCGCCCGGTCCTCGGCCAGCCAGGCGTGCAGCACGCCCAGGACGCGGTCGGTCACGTCGCGGACCTCGCCGTCGGGCACGGTGAAGACGACCGCGTCGGCGTCGCCGTCCTCCCCGTGCGGCAGCACGGTGACCGGCGCGCCCGCCGCGACGGGCACCCAGTCCACGGTGAACAGCGCGTCCCGCTCGACCTCGCTGATCGGGCGCAGCAGGCCCTCGCTGATCGCCCGCAGGGCGAGCGAGGCGACGGAGAGCACCGGGGTGCCCGTGCCGTCGGCGACCTGGAGCGACACCGTGCCGGGACCGGTGGGCGTGAGCCGGACGCGCAGCGCGGACGCGCCGGAGGCGTGCAGCGTCACCCCGGCCCACGAGAAGGGCAGGCCGGCCCGACCGCCGGAGAGGCCGATCGCGTGCAGCGCGGCGTCCAGCAGGGCCGGGTGCAGGCCGAAGCGGCTGACGTCGGTGCCCTCGGGCAGCGCGACCTCGGCGAAGGTCTCCTCACCCCGCCGCCAGGCCGCGCGCAGGCCGCGGAACGGCTCGCCGTAGTCGAGGCCCGCCTCGGCCAGCTCGACGTAGAAGCCGTCCAGGCCGAGCGGTTCGGCACCGGCCGGCGGCCACTCGGTCAGGTCGCCGGCCGGCTCCGCGTCGCCCGGCACCAGGGTGCTGGTGGCGTGCGCCGTCCACTCCTCGTCCGGGTCGGCGTCCTGGCGGCGGGAGTGCACCGCCACCGCGCGCCGCCCGCCCGCCTCCGGGGCCGAGACGGAGACCCGCAGCTGGACCGCGGCCTCCTCCAGCACCAGGGGCGTGTGGATGGTCAGCTCCTCGACGGTGCCGCAGCCGACCTCGTCGCCCGCGCGGACGACCAGCTCGGCGAAGGCGGTGCCGGGCAGCAGGACCGCGTCGGCGACCCGGTGCCCGGCCAGCCACGGCTGGGCGTCGAGCGACAGCCGTCCGGTCAACACCAGTCCGCCGCTGTCTGGCAGCGCGACGGCCGCGCCGAGCAGCGGGTGGTCCAGCGACCCGAGGCCGAGCCCGGCCGCGTCACCCGCCGTCTGCGCCTGGACCAACCAGAAGTGCCTGTGGTGGAAGGCGTAGGTGGGCAGGTCGACGGTCGTGGCGCCGCTGCCCTCGAAGTACTTCTCCCAGTCCACTGCCGCGCCGTGGGCGTGCAACGTCGCGAGAGCGGTGACCAGGGTGGTGGCCTCGTCGCGGTCCCTGCGCAGTGCGGGCACGGCGGTGCCGGGCTCGACCAGGGCGGACAGCACCGCGTCCGGACCCAGCTCCAGGAACCAGGTCGCACCCGATTCCTCCAACCCCGTCACGGTGTCGGCGAACCGGACCGTGGCACGGACGTGCTCGACCCAGTACTCCGGGTCGGTCCACCGGTCGTTCACCGCGATCGACGGCTCCGAGAAGGTCAGCTCGCGCACGACCTGGCGGAACTCGTCCAGCATCGGCTCCATCAACACCGAGTGGAACGCGTGCGACACCGTCAAACGCTTCGTCTTGCGCCCCAGCTCGGCGAACCGCGCCGCCACCGCCAGGGTGGACTCCTCCACACCCGACAGGACGACCGCGTTCGGCCCGTTGACCGCCGCCAACGACACCGCATCGGACAGGTGCTCGCGCACCTCCTCCTCCGACGCCTGCACCGCCACCATCGCACCACCGGCGGGCAACGCCTGCATCAAACGACCACGAGCCTCCACCAGCGTCGCGGCGTCCGCCAGCGACAACACACCCGCGACGTGCGCCGCCGCGATCTCACCGATCGAATGACCCGCCACGAAATCCGGGCGCACACCGAACGACTCCACCAACCGGAACAACGCCACTTCCAACGCGAAGATCGCCGGCTGCGCGTTACCAGTCTGATCCAGGTCCACCCCGGAACGAACACCCGGAAGATGGGCGCACACCTCGTCATAGGCACGGGCGAAAGCCGGGAACGCCTCGTACAGGCCCTCCCCCATCCCCGCCCGCTGCGAACCCTGACCGGTGAACAGCACGGCCAGCCGACCGGGACGTGCCCGACCGGTCACCGCGTTGTGCGCCCGGCCGGTCTCGGCGAACGCGGACAGCCCGGCGAGCAGGGCGTCCCGGTCGGAGCCGACGACCACGGCCCGCCGCTCGTGCGCGGCGCGGGTGGTCACCAGGGAGTGGCCGACGTCCACCGGGGACGCGTCGCCCACCGCCGCGCCCAGCCGCGCCGCCTGGGCGCGCAGGGCGTCGTCGTCCCGGGCCGAGAGCACCCACGGCACGACCGCGGGCGTGGTGCCCGCGACCGGTTCGGGGGCGGGCTCGGGGACGTGCTCCAGCACCACGTGCGCGTTGGTGCCGCTGAAGCCGAACGAGGACACGCCGGCGCGGCGCGGGCGGTCGGCGCCCGGCCACCCGGTGTCCTCGGTGAGCAGCCTGACCGCGCCCGCCTCCCAGTCGACCTGGCCGGACGGCGCGTCGACGTGCAGGGTGCGCGGGAGCACGCCCCGGCGCATGGCCTCCACCATCTTGATCACGCCGGCCACGCCGGCGGCGGCCTGGGTGTGCCCGATGTTGGACTTGATCGACCCCAGGTACAGGGGCTCGTCGCGCTCCTGGCCGTAGGTGGCCAGGATGGCCTGCGCCTCGATCGGGTCACCGAGCCTCGTGCCGGTGCCGTGCGCCTCCACCGCGTCCACGTCCGCCGGGGTCAGCCCGGCGTTGACCAGCGCCTGCTGGATGACGCGCTGCTGCGACGGGCCGTTGGGGGCGGTGAGGCCGCTGGACGCGCCGTCCTGGTTGACCGCCGAACCCCGGATCACCGCGAGCACGCGGTGGCCGTTGCGCTGCGCGTCGGACAGCCGCTCCAGCAGGAGCACGCCCACGCCCTCGCCCCAGCTGACGCCGTCCGCGCCGTCGGCGAACGCCTTGCAGCGGCCGTCGACCGCCATCGCGCGCTGCCGGCTGAAGTCGACGAACGGGTCCGGGTTGGCCATCACGGTGACGCCGCCCGCGAGGGCGAGCGTGCACTCGCCCGAGCGCAGTGCCTGTGCCGCGAGGTGCATGGCGACCAGCGACGACGAGCAGGCCGTGTCGACCAGGACGGCCGGGCCCTCGAAGCCGAAGGTGTAGGAGATGCGGCCGGCCATCATCGAGCCGGACGTGCCGGTGCCGAGCAGGCCCTCGACGTCCTCCGGGATGGCGGTCAGGCGCGAGGCGTACTCGTGGTAGATCGCGCCGGTGAAGACGCCGGTCGCGCTGCCGCGCAGCTCCTGCGGGCGCAGCCCGGCGCGTTCCAGCACCTCCCAGGACGTCTCCAGCAGCAGCCGCTGCTGCGGGTCCATCGCCAGCGCCTCGCGGGGCGAGATGCCGAAGAACTCGGCGTCGAACTCGCCCGCGTCGTGCAGGAACCCGCCGGTGCGGGCGTGCGAGACGCCGTTGCGGCCCGGCGTGGTGTCGAACAGCGAGGCCAGGTCCCAGCCGCGGTCGGTCGGGAACTCCGTGATGCCCTCGCCGCCCTCGGCGACCAGCCGCCACAGGTCCTCCGGCGAGCGGACGCCGCCGGGGAAGCGGCAGGCCATCGCCACGATCGCGATGGGTTCGTCGGTGGTGCCGGTGTGCGCCCGGACCTGCGGGCCGGCCGGTCCGCCGAGCCCGCCGAGCAGTTCGGTGCGCAGGTACCCGGCCAGGGCGACCGGGCTCGGGTGGTCGAAGATGACCGTGGCGGGCAGGCGCAGGCCGGTGGCCGCGCCGAGGCGGTTGCGCAGCTCGACGGCGGTCAGCGAGTCGAAGCCGAGGTCGAGGAAGCCGCGGGAGGGTTCGACGGTGCCCGCCGTGACGTGGCCGAGCACCAGCGCGACCTGGGTGCGCACCAGGTCCAGCAGTTCGCGGTCCTGCTCCGCCTCGGTCAGCGCGGCCAGCTTGCGGGCCAGCGAGGACCCCTGTTCGGCACCGGACTTGGCGGTCCGCCGGGCGGGTGTGCGCACGAGCGCGCCGAGCACCGACGGCAGCGGGGAGGTCCGGGCCGCCGCGCGCAGCACGGGCAGGTCGAGCTTGACCGGGACGGCGACCGGCGTGCCCGCCGCGAGGGCGGCGTCGAACAGGGCGAGGCCCTCCTCGACGGTCAGCGCGGGGGTGCCGCCGTTGCGCAGCCGGGCGAGGTCGGCCTCGCCGAGCGCGTCGCCCATGCCGGCGGCCCACAGGCCCCAGGCGAGGGACTGGCCGGGCAGGCCGCGGGCGCGGCGGTGCTCGGCGAGCGCGTCGAGGTAGGCGTTCGCGGCGGCGTAGTTGCCCTGGCCGGGCGCGCCCAGCACGCCCGCGGCCGAGGAGAAGGTGACGAACAGGGCCGGGTCCTGCGCCAGTTCGTGCAGGTGGTGGGCGGCATCGGCCTTGGGGCCGAGCACGCGGTCCACGCGGTCGGGGGTCAGCGAGTCGATCGTGCCGTCGTCGAGGACGCCGGCGGCGTGCACCACGCCGGTGATCTCCAGCCCGTCGAGCAGTGCGCCCACGGAGCCGCGGTCGGACACGTCGCACGCCACGACCTCGACCTGCGCGCCCAGCTCGACCAGTTCCCGCCGCAGCTCCTCCGCGCCGGGCGCGTCGAGACCGCGACGGCTGGTCAGCAGCAGCTTGCGCACCCCGTACCGCATGATCAGGTGCCGGGCGACCAACGCGCCCAGGCCACCCGTGCCGCCGGTCACCAGCACCCACTTGGCGGGGTCGAGCACCGGCGGCATGGTCAGCGCGACCTTGCCGATGTGCCGGGCCTGGCTGACGAACCGGAACGCCTCCCGCGCCTCGCGCACGTCCCACGCCCGCACCGGCAGCGGTTCCAGCACGCCGGCGTCGAACAGCTCGA
Organism: Saccharothrix sabaoui; assembly: GCF_051756985.1. Classification (NCBI taxonomy): domain Bacteria; kingdom Bacillati; phylum Actinomycetota; class Actinomycetes; order Pseudonocardiales; family Pseudonocardiaceae; genus Saccharothrix; species Saccharothrix sabaoui. Next base: position 66,673 of record NZ_JBPKJK010000018.1, on the reverse strand, counting down.
TCAACGCCTCCCACATCTCGGCGGTGCGCCGCGGCCCCGCCTCGATCAGGTCGAACGCCTGGTAGGCGACACCCGGCACGTCCTCGCGGACGTCGGTCTTGCCCATCTCCAGGAACCGACCACCCGGGGCCATCGTGCGCAGCGAGGCGTCCACGAACTCGCCCGCCAACGCGTTGAGCACCACGTCGATCCCCGCGAACCGGTCCGCGAACTCCAGGGTCCGCGACGACGCGATGTGCCCGTCGTCCAACCCCGCCGCACGCAACACGTGCCGCTTGCCCTCACTCGCCGTGCCGTAGACCTCCGCACCCAGGTGCCGGGCCAACTGCGTCGCCGCCATGCCCACACCACCGGCCGCCGAGTGGATCAGGACCGACTCGCCCGCCTTCACCCCGCCCAGGTCGCACAGGGCGTAGTACGCCGTCAGGAACACCAGCGGCACCGTCGCCGCCTGCTCGAACGACCAGCCCCCGGGCTTGCGGGTGATCATCGGCCGATCGGCCACCGCCACCGGTCCGGCACCGCCGGACACCAGGCCCATGACCTCGTCGCCCGGCGCGAGGTCGGTGACGGCGTCGCCCACCTCGGTGACGACACCGGCGAACTCGCTGCCGAGCAGCCCGGCCTCGCCGGGGTACATGCCGAGCGCGTTGAGCACGTCGCGGAAGTTCAGGCCCGCCGCCCGCACCGACACCCGCACCCCGTTCGGGCCCAGCGGCTCGTGCGCCACCGGCTCCAGGGTCAGGTGGTCGAGGGTGCCCTTGCCGGACAGGCCGAGCCGCCAGTCGCCGGCGGGCGGCACCAGGCGTTCGCCGGACTCGACCGGGACCAGGCGCGGGGCCAGCAGCTCCCCGCCGCGCACGGCCAGCTGCGGCTCACCGCTGGTGAGCACGGCGTCGGTGATCTCGTCGGCGTCCACGAGGGTGAACCGCTCGGGGTGCTCGGACTGGGCGCTGCGCACCAGGCCCCACACCGCCGCGAGGGCGGGGTCGACCGGGTCGCCCGCGCCGGTGGAGACCGCGCCGGCGGTCTGCACGACCAGCCGCGCGTCGGCGAACCGCTCGTCGGTGAGCCACTCCTGGAGCACGTCGAGCGTGTCGGCGACCGCGGCGTGGACGTCCGCGCCGGTCACCCGGTGCACCACGACCGGCGGGACGTCCTCGCCCACCTCGGTCCGGTCGCGCCAGGCGGGGGCCGTGCCGGACGCGGCGGGCACCGGCTGCCAGGCCAGTTCGTACAGGCCGTCCCGCCCGGGGGCGGTGCGGATCTGCTCGGCCGACACCGGCCGCACGACCAGCGAGCCGACCTCGGCGACCGGCGCGCCGGTGCCGTCGGCGACGCGCAGGGAGACGGCGTCGGTGCCGGCCGGGGACAGCTCGACCCGCAGCTCGGCCGCGCCGGAGGCGTGCAGGGCGACGTCGGTCCAGCTGAACGGCAGCCGGGCCTGGCCGCCGTCGTCGAGGGCCAGGGCGTGCAGGGCGGCGTCGAGCAGCGCCGGGTGCAGGCCGAACCGGCCCGCCTGGTCGCTCACCTGCTCGGGCAGCGCGACCTCGGCGTAGGTGGTGCCGTCGAGCTTCCAGGCGGCCCGCAGGCCCCGGAACGCGTCGCCGTAGTCCAGGCCCAGCGCGGTCAGCTCGGGGTACAGGCCGTCCAGCGCGACGGACCGCGCGCCGGGCGGCGGCCACTCGGCCAGGTCCCAGGGCGCGTCGGTGCGCGCGGCGGTCAGCGAGCCGGTGGCGTGCAGCGTCCACGGGTCGTCGGACGCCGCGCCGTGCGGGCGGGAGTGCAGGGTCAGCGGGCGGCGGCCGGAGTCGTCGGGCGCGCCGGCCCACAGCTGGACCTGCACGCCGCCGGTCTCGGGCAGCACCAGCGGGGTCTGGAGGGTCAGCTCCTCCACCGCGGTCAGGCCGGTCTCGTCGGCGGCGCGCACGGCCAGCTCGACCAGCGCGGTGCCGGGCACGACGACCGCGCCCATCACGACGTGGTCGGCCAGCCACGGGTGGGTGCGCGTGGAGAGGGTGCCGGTGAACAGGAAGCCGTCGGCGTCGGCGACCGAGACGGCCGCGCCGAGCAGCGGGTGGTCCAGCGAGCTGAGGCCCAGCCCGGCGGCGTCGCCGGCCTGGGCGGTCGCGGGCAGCCAGTAGCGGGCGCGCTGGAACGGGTAGGTGGGCAGGTCGACCCGGCGCGCGCCGGGGAAGAACGCCGCCCAGTCGACGCGGGCGCCGTGGGCGTGCAGGGCGGCGAGGCCGTCGAGCAGCGCGGGCACCTCGTCGCGGCCCTTGCGCAGGGCGGGCACGAACAGTCCCTCGGCGCAGTCCTGGCCCGCGGCGGACAGCACGCCGTCGGGGCCCAGCTCGAAGTAGCGCGTGACGCCCGCGTCGGCCAGGGTCGCGACGCCGTCGGCGAACCGGACGGCCTCGCGCACGTGCCGCACCCAGTACGCCGGGTCGCACACCTCCTCGGTGCGGGCGAGGCGGCCGGTGACGTTGGAGACCAGGGCGATCTTCGGGGTGTGGAAGGTCAGCCCGCGCACGACCTCGGCGAAGTCGGCGAGCATGTCGTCCATCAGCGCCGAGTGGAAGGCGTGCGAGACGGACAGGGCCTTGGTCTTGCGGCCGCGGGTGGCGAACGCGGCGGCCACCTCCGCGACGGGCCCGGCCTCGCCGGAGACGACGACGGAGGTGGGGCCGTTGACGGCGGCGACGTCCACGCCCGCGCGCAGCTCGGCGCGCACCTCGTCCTCGGTGGCCTGCACGGCGCACATCGCGCCGCCCTCGGGCAGCGCCTGCATGAGCCTGCCGCGCGCCTCGACCAGCGCGACGGCGTCGGCCAGGGACCACACGCCGGCGACGTGCGCGGCGGCGATCTCGCCCACGGAGTGGCCGATCAGGAAGTCGGGGCGCACGCCCCACGACTCGACCAGCCGGTACAGCGCGACCTCCAGCGCGAACAGCGCGGGCTGGGCGTTGCCGGTGCGGTTGAGCTCGTCGGCGTCGTCGACGTCGCGGATGCCGGGCAGCAGGTCGGCGACCGCGTCGTACGCCTCGGCGAAGACGGGGAACGCGGCGTGCAGCTCGCGGCCCATGCCGAGGCGCTGGGAGCCCTGGCCGGTGAACATGACGGCGAGCAGGCCGCCGGTGGCCTCGCCGGTGGTGACGCCGGGCGCGGGCACGTCGTCGGCCACGGCGCGCAGGCCGGCGCGCAGCGCGTCCGGGTCGGCCCCGGTGACCACGGCGCGGTGCTCGTGGGTGGCGCGGGTGGCGGCCAGCGACCAGCCGACGTCGGCCGGGTCGCCCGCGACCTCCAGCAGGGCTTCGGCCTGGGCGCGCAGGGCGTCCGCGGTGCGGCCGGAGAGCACCCACGGCACCAGCGCGGGCGCGGGGCCGCGGTCGGCGGGCGCGTCGGCGTCCGGCGCGGGTTCGGGCGCCTGCTCCAGCACGACGTGCGAGTTGGTGCCGCTGATGCCGAACGAGGACACGGCGGCGCGGCGGACGTGGTCGGCGGGCCACGGGCGGTTGCCGGTCAGCAGCTCGACGCTGCCGGAGGACCAGTCGGCCTGCGGGGTGGGCGCGTCGACGTGCAGGGTGGCGGGCAGCACGCCGTTGTTCAGGGCGAGCACCACCTTGATGACGCCCGCGACACCGGCGGCGGCCTGGGTGTGGCCGATGTTCGACTTGACCGAGCCCAGCAGCAGCGGGCGGTCCCGGTCGCGGCCCCGGCCGTAGGTGGCCTGGAGCGCCTGGACCTCGATGGGGTCGCCGAGGGTGGTGCCGGTGCCGTGCGCCTCGACCGCGTCGACGTCCGAGGTGGACAGCCGGGCGTCGGCCAGGGCGGCGCGGATGACGCGCTGCTGCGACGGGCCGTTGGGGGCGGTGAGGCCGTTGGACGCGCCGTCGGAGTTGACGGCGGTGCCGCGGACCACGGCCAGCACGCGGTGGCCGTTGCGCTGCGCGTCGGAGAGCCGCTCCAGCACGAGCACGCCCGCGCCCTCGCCCCACGCGGTGCCGTCCGAGGCGGCGGCGAACGCCTTGACCAGGCCGTCGCGGGCCAGGCCGCGCTGCCGGGAGAACTCGACGAAGGCGTCCGGGCCGGCCATGACGGTCGCGCCGCCGGACAGCGCCAGGTCGCACTCGCCCGCGCGCAGCGCGCGCACCGCCAGGTGCAGCGTCACCAGGGACGCCGAGCAGGCGGTGTCCACGGTGACCGACGGCCCCTCCAGGCCGAGCACGTAGGAGATGCGGCCGGACAGGACGCTGCCGGAGATGCCGGTGCCCAGGTAGCCCTCGACGCCCTCGACGCCCTTGGGCAGCTCGCGGCCGTAGTCCTGGCCGTTGGTGCCCGCGAAGACGGCGGTGCGGCTGCCCTTGAGCGAGGTCGGGTCGATGCCCGCGCGCTCCAGCGCCTCCCACGACGTCTCCAGCAGCAGGCGCTGCTGCGGGTCCATCGACACCGCCTCGCGCGGCGAGATGCCGAAGAACTCCGGGTCGAACGCGTCGGCGTCGTGCAGGAAGCCGCCGTGCCGGACGTAGCTGGTGCCCAGGTGGTCGGGGTCGGGGTCGAACAGGCCCTCGACGTCCCACCCCCGGTTGTCCGGGAAGCCGGTGATGCCGTGCCGCCCGCCGACCAGCAGGTCCCAGAACTGCTCGGGCGTGCGCACGCCGCCGGGGAACCGGCAGCCCAGGCCGACGATCGCGACCGGCTCGGCGTCCCGCGCCTCCACCTCGGCCAGGCGGCTGCGCGTGCGCTGCAGCTCACCCGTGACCCGGGTCAGGTAATCGCGGAGCTTGTCGTTCTCACCCACGGTGTCCCCACTCAATCGTCGTGGTCGTGTGCACCGGCTCAGGCGCCGAGCTGCTGGTCGATGAAGGCGAAGAGCTCGTCGTCGGACGAGGTGCCGAGGCCGTCCGGCGTGGTGCCGAACTTGGCGGCGAGCGCGCGCAGGCGCGCGGTGGCGGTGGCGAGGGCCTCGTCGGCGGGGTCGAGCCCGCCGAGCACCGCCTCGATGGCGTCGAGGTCGCGCAGCAGCGCGTCCCCGGTGGTGCCCGCGCCGGTGTCCGCGCCGGCGTCCCCGACCAGCTCCGCCCACAGGTGGTCCGCGAGGGCCTGCGGGGTCGGGTGGTCGAACACGAGCGTGGGCGGCACGGTCAGGCCGGTCAGCGCGTCCAGGCGGTTGCGCAGCTCGACCGCGGTCAGCGAGTCGAAGCCCAGTTCGGTGAACGCGCGGTCCGGGGTGATCGCGGCGGTGCCCTGGTGGCCCAGCACGGCGGCGACGACCTGGCGGACCAGGTCGAGCAGCAGGCGGCGCTGCTCGGGTTCGATCAGGCCGGCCAGCCGGTCGCGGACGTCGTCGCGGGGCGGTTCGGCGGGCGTCGCCGCCTGCGGGCGCGGGATCTCGTCCAGCAGCGGCGAGCGGCGGTGGCCGTCGAGGAAGACGGGCCAGTCGATGTCGGCCACGGTCACCGCGGTGTCGTCGGCGGCCAGCGCGCGGATCAGCGCGTCGGCCGCGGCGCGCGGGTCCATCGGCCGCAGACCGGCGCGGCGCAGGCCGCCGTCGACGGCCTCGGCCATGCCGCCGCCGGCCCACGGGCCCCAGGCGACGGCGGTGGCGGGCAGGCCGTCGGCGCGGCGCTGCTCGGCCAGGGCGTCGAGGTGGGCGTTGGCGGCGGCGTAGGCGGCCTGCCCGCCGTTGCCGAGGACGCCGGCGAGCGAGGAGAACAGCACGAAGGCGTCCAGTTCGCGGTCGGCGGTCAGCTCGTGCAGGTGGTGCGCGGTGGCGACCTTGGGCCGGGTGACGGCGGCGAACCGCTCGGGGGTCAGGTCGGCGATCAGCGCGTCGTCCAGGACCCCGGCGGTGTGCACGACGACCCGCAGGTCGTCCAGCCCGGCCACGACGGCGGCCAGCGCGTCGCGGTCGGTGGCGTCGCAGGCGCGGACGTCGACCCGCGCGCCGAGCGCGGTCAGCTCGTCCGCCAGCTCGGCCGCGCCGGGCGCGTCCGGGCCGCGCCGGGACAGCAGCACCAGGTGCCGGGAGCCGGCCTCGACCAGCCGCCGGGCCACCACGGCGCCGAGCGCGCCGGTGCCGCCGGTGATCAGCGCCGTGCCGGTGGTGGTCCACCCGGCGGTCGTGCCGCCGGTCTCCCACCCGCCGGCCGACCGGGTGCCCGTCCCCGCCTCGACGAACCGGCGGGCGTGCACGCCGGAGGGACGGATCGCCACCTCGTCCTCGGTGCCCGCGAGCACCTCCAGCAGTCGGGCGACCGACCGGTCGTCGGGGGTGTCGGGCAGGTCCACGCAGCCGCCCCAGGCGCGGGGCTGCTCGATGGCGGCCACCCGGCCGACGCCCCACACCTCCGCCCTGGCGGGCGAGGCGACCCGTTCCTGCGGGCCGACCGCGACCGCGCCCGTGGTGGCGCACCAGAGCCTCGTGCCCTCCCGCAGCAGGGCCGCCGCGGCGGCGCCGTCCTCGGGGAAGGCGAGCACGTCGCCCGCGCGGGCCTCGGTGACGACCCGGGTGCCCAGGGCCCGTGCGGCGGCCTCGGCCCAGGCGTCGCCGGGCCGGCCCACGACGCTCCACTCGCCCAGCGGGGCGGCGGTGGTGTGCGCGGACGCCCAGCGGACGTGGTAGCGCCAGTCGTCCGAGCGGTTGCGGGACCGGGCGGCCAGCCAGAACCGCTCCCGTTCGAACGGGTAGGTCGGCAGGTCGACCGCCGTCGCGCCGGAGCCCTCGAAGACGCGTCGCCAGTCGATCTCGACGCCGTGCGCGAACAGCGCGGCCTGGGCGAGGGCGGCGGCGGTGACCTCGTCGCGGTCCTTGCGCTGCACGGGCACGAACACCGCGCCCGGCGCGCACGCGGCCCCCAGCGCGGACAGCGCGCCGTCCGGGCCGATCTCGACGAACTTGCGGACGCCCTTGGCGTGCAGGGTCGCCACGCCGTCGGCGAACCGGACCGCCTCGCGGACGTGCCGCACCCAGTACTCGGGGTCGGTGACCTGCTCGGCGGTGGCGAGCGCGCCGGTGACGTTGGAGACCAGCGGGATGCGCGGCGCGGAGTAGCGGACGCCCCGGGCGACCTCGCGGAACGCGTCCAGCATCCCGTCGACGAGGTGCGAGTGGAAGGCGTGGCTGACCGGGAGCCGCTTCGTCCGGGCGAACGGGGCCGCGGCGGCGGTGACGGCGGCCTCGTCGCCGGACAGCACGACCGCCCTCGGGCCGTTGACCGCCGCGACGCCGACGCCGGGCCCGAGCACGACCTCGTCCTCGGTGGCCTCGACCGCGATCATCGCGCCGCCGGGCGGCAGCGCCTGCATCAGCTTGCCGCGGGCGGCCACGAGCCTCGCCGCGTCCTCCAGCGACCACACGCCGGCCAGGTGCGCGGCGGTCAGCTCGCCGATGGAGTGGCCCAGCAGGAAGTCGGGCACCACGCCCCAGGAGCGGACCAGTTCGGCCAGGGCGACCTCGAACGCGAACAGCGCGGGCTGCGTCACCGAGGTCTGGTGGACCGCCTCGGCCACCTTGCCGTGCAGCACGTCCAGCAGCGCGAACCCGGTGTGCCGGTCCAGGTGGTCGGCGACCTCGGCGAACTTCTCGGCGAACACGGGGTGGGCGGACAGCTCGTGGCCCATGCCGAGCCGCTGGGAGCCCTGCCCGGTGCACAGGAACGCGAGCTTGCCGGCGGTCCGCTCGCCGGTGACCACGCCCGGCGCGGGCTCGCCGGCCGCCAGCGCGGCCAGGTCGTCCGGGCCGAACACGACGGCGCGGTGCGGCAGCGCGGCGCGGCCGGTGGCGAGGGTGTGGGCGACGTCCACCGGGTCCAGGTCGGGCACGACCCGGGCGAGGCGCGCGGCCTGCCTGCGCACCGCCTGCTCGCTGCGGCCGGACAGCACCCACGGCACGCTGACGGGCGGCGTGCCGGGTTCGCGCGGCGGTTCCTCGGGGGCCTGCCGGATCACGACGTGGGCGTTGGTGCCGCTGATGCCGAACGAGGACACGGCGCCGGTGCGCGGGCGGTCGACGGCCGGCCACGGCCGGTGGTCGGTGAGCAGCGAGACCGCGCCGGAGGACCAGGCGACGTGCGGGGAGGGCTCGGTGACGTGCAGCGTGCGGGGCAGCTCGGCGCGGCGGACCGCCTCGACCACCTTGATGATCCCGGCGACGCCGGCGGCGGCCTGGGTGTGCCCGAGGTTGGACTTGACCGAGCCCAGCCACAGCGGCTCGGTCCGGCCCTGGCCGTAGGTGGCGAGCAGGGCGTCGGCCTCGATGGGGTCGCCGAGGGTGGTGCCGGTGCCGTGCGCCTCGACCACGTCGACGTCCGTCGTGGACAGTCCGGCGTTGGCCAGCGCCGCGCGGATGACGCGCTGCTGCGACGGGCCGTTGGGGGCGGTGAGGCCGTTGGACGCGCCGTCCTGGTTGACCGCCGAACCCTGCACGACGGCCAGCACGCGGTGGCCGTTGCGGCGGGCGTCGGAGAGCTTCTCCAGCAGCAGCACGCCCGCGCCCTCGGACCAGCCGGTGCCGTCGGCGTCGGCGGAGAACGACTTGCAGCGGCCGTCCGGGGACAGGCCGCGCTGGCGGGAGAACTCGACGAAGGTGTGCGGGATGGCCATCACGGTGACGCCGCCGGCCAGCGCCAGCGAGCAGTCGCCGGAGCGCAGGGCCTGCGCGGCGAGGTGGACGGCGACCAGCGAGGACGAGCACGCCGTGTCGATCGAGACGGCGGGACCCTCCAGCCCCAGGGCGTAGGCGACCCGGCCGGACAGCACGCTGCCCGCGCTGCCGATGCCGAGGAAGCCCTCGACGCCCTCGGGCGGCTCCGAGGCGCTGCTGCCGTAGTCGTGGTACATCACGCCGGCGAACACGCCGGTCGCGCTGCCCTTGAGCCCGGACGGGTCGATGCCAGCGCGTTCCACGGCCTCCCAGCTCACCTGGAGCATCAGCCGCTGCTGCGGGTCCATCGCGAGCGCCTCGCGCGGCGAGATCCCGAAGAACTCCGGGTCGAACTCGCCCGCGTCGTGGAGGAAACCGCCCTCGCGGGCGTAGGAGGTGCCCTCGTGGTCGGGGTCGGGGTGGAACAGCTCGTCGAGGTTCCAGCCGCGGTCGGTCGGGAAGCCGGACACCACGTCCGCGCCGGACGCGACGAGCTGCCAGAGCCCCTCGGGCGAGTCGACGCCACCGGGGAAGCGGCAGCCCATGCCGATGATCGCGACGGGCTCGCGGGCCGCCTCGACCAGTTCCCGGTTGCGGGCGAGAAGCCTGCTGTTCTCCTTGACCGACTCGCGCAGCGCGGCAACCAGTTCTTGCGATGACGACATGGGTTTCTCCGGACCGGGGGAAGGAGCCTCGGGGCTCGGACGTGACTTCATCCTGACCGGATCGGGGCCGGTCGCCGCAGGCCCTTCACCACCCACCGGTAACCGCGCACCCACTGGTCCGACAACACGGAAGGGGACCCCCGCCGGGTGCGCGGCGGGGGTCCCCTTCGGCTCACCGGTCCCTAGTCGCGGGCGGTGGACAGGGCGCGCGAGACGAGGTCGCTCACGTCCAGCGCGTCGATGTCGTCCTCGTCGACCGCGTCCCCGACGGGCGCGGTGACCGCGTCGTCGGGCAGCTCGGCGGCCAGCGCCAGCAGGGCGTCCAGGATGCCCAGCTCGCGGAACCGGTCCACCGTGGCGGTCGCCAGCGCGCGGCGCAGCCGGTCCTCGTCCGGCGCGGGCCGGTCGTCGGCGGGGAAGACCAGGCCCCGCAGGTGCGCCGCGAGCGCGGCCGGCGTCGGGTGGTCGAACACGACGGTCGCGCCCAGCTGGAGCCCGGCCGCGGCGGCCAGGCGGTTGCGCAGCTCCACCGACGTCAGCGAGTCGAAGCCCAGCTCGGTGAACGCGCGGTCCGGTTCGATGTCCTCGGCCTCGCCGAAGCCGAGCACCTCGGCGGTGTGCTCGCGGACCAGGTCCACCACCGCCTCGGCGCGCTCGGCCGGGGACAGCGCGGCCAGCGCCGCGAACCCGCTCACCGGGGCGTCCTGGGCGGGACCCGCGGTCCGCCGGGCGGCGACCCGCACCAGACCGCTCAGCAGGTCGGGCAGCAGGCCCGCCGCGGCCTTCTCGCGCAGCCCGGCCAGGTTCAGCTTCACCGGCACCGACACCGGTCCGCCCGCCAGGTCGAACAGGGCGAGGCCCTCGTCGACCTCCAGCATCCCGAAGCCGTCGCGGCGCATCCGCTCCACCGAGGCCGGGTCCTGGCTGCCGCCCAGGCCGTGCTCCGGGTCCCACAGGCCGTAGGCGAGCGAGCGGGCGGGCAGCCCCTCGGCGTGCCGGGCGCGGGCCAGCGCGTCCACGTAGGCGTTGCCCGCCGCGTAGTTGCCCTGGCCGGGTCCGCCGACCACGCCGGACACCGAGGAGACGAGCACGAACTCGGTCAGCGGCAGGTGCCGCGTCAGCTCGTGCAGGTGGCGCGCGCCGTCGACCTTGGGCGCGAGCACCCGGTCGAGCCGCTCGGGGGTGAGCGCCGTGACGACGCCGTCGTCGAGCACCGCCGCCGCGTGCACCACGCCCGTCAGGTCGGGCACGCCGGCCAGCAGGGCGGCCACCGCGTCCCGGTCGGACACGTCGCAGGCGGCGGCCACGGCCTCCGCGCCCAGCTCCGCCAGGGAGGCCACCAGTTCGGCCGCGCCCGGCGCGTCCGGACCCCGGCGGCTGGTCAGCACCAGCTTGCGGACGCCGTGCTCGCGGACCAGGCGCTCGGCCATCAGCGCGCCCAACCCGGTGGTGCCGCCGGTGATCAGCACCGTGCCGGACGGCTCCCAGCGGGGCTTGTCCCCCGGCTCGGCGCGCACCAGCCTCGGCACCTCCACCGCGCCGCCGCGCAGGCTCACCCACTGCTCGCCCACCGCCAGCGCGCTGTCCACACCGGACACCCAGCCGTCGTGCGGTGCCCCGTCGAGCAGGGCGATCCGGCCGGGGTTCTCGCTCTGCGCGGAGCGGACCAGGCCGCCCACCGCGGCGTCCACGAGCCCGTCGCCGACCACCACGAGCAGCCGCGAACCGGCGAAGCGCTCCTCGGTGAGGAACCGGCGCAGCACGTCGAGCACGGTGTCGAGCACCGGCCGCAGCTCGCCCGCCACCGGCGGCAGCACCACGACCGGCGGCACGGCGTCGGCGACGTCCTCCCAGGCCAGCCACGTGGTGCGGGCGACCGCGGGCACCTCGACGGGGACGTGCTCGACCCGGTAGAGCGAGCGTTCCGCGCCACCGCTGAGCTGGTCGGCCGTCACCGGCCGCACCACCATCGAGCCGACCGACAGCACGGGCGCGCCGGCGGGGTCGGTGATCTCCACGGCGACCTCGCCGGGCCCGGTGAACGTGAGCCGGGCACGGGCCGCGGTGGCGCCCCGGGCGTGCAGGGTGACGTCGGTCCAGCCGAACGGCAGCGCGCCCGACTCCTCCCCCGCGCCGAGGAACATGCCGTGCAGGGCGGCGTCGAACAGCGCCGGGTGGATGCCGAACCGGGCGGCGGCGTCGTGCGCCTCCTCCGGCACCGAGATCTCCGCGAACAGCTCGTCACCGCGTCGCCAGGCGCGGCGCAGGCCCTGGAACAGCGGCCCGTAGGCGAAGCCCTTGCCGGCCAGGTCGTCGTAGAACGCGCTGACGTCGACCTCCTCCGCGTCGGCCGGCCAGTCGAACCGGGCGGGCGCGCCGGCGTCCTCGGCGAGCGAGCCGGACGCGTTGAGCTGCCACTCGTCGCCGGGCAGCCGCGAGTGCACCGACACGGTGCGGTCGCCGGACACGGCCACCTGCACCTCCACCGCGCCCGACGGGGGCACCACCAGCGGGGCGCGCAGGGTCAGCTCGGCCAGGCGGGCGCAGCCGACCTCGTCACCGGCGCGGACGGCCAGTTCGGCGAGGGCCGCGCCGGGCAGCAGCACGGTGTCCAGCACCGCGTGCTCGGCCAGCCACGGGTGGGTGGCCAGGGACAGCCTGCCGGTCAGCACGGTGCCGTCGCCCTCCGCCAGCGACAGCCCGGCGGCCAGCAGCGGGTGGTCCGGCGAGGTGAGGCCGGCGGCGGCGACGTCGGCCCCGCCGGTCGCCTCCAGCCAGAAGTGCTTGCGCTGGAACGGGTAGGTCGGCAGGTCGATCGCGCGCGCGCCCCGGAAGAACGCGGGCCAGTCCACCTCGACGCCGTGCACGTGCAGGGTGCCCAGGGCGGTGACCAGCGTGACGACCTCGTCGCGGTCCTTGCGCATCGCGGGCACCGCCGGGCCGGACTCCACCACCGTGGACAGCATCGCGTCCGGGCCCACCTCCAGGAAGCGGGTCACCCCGAGGTCGGCCAGCACCTCGGCCGCGGCGGCGAACCGCACCGGCTCGCGGACGTTGCGGACCCAGTACTCGGGGTCGGTCATGCCGTCGGCGACCAGGCCGGTCACCGTGGACACGATCGGGATGGCCGGTTCGCGGTAGGTGAGGGTCCGGGCGATCCGGCGGAACTCGTCGAGCATCGGCTCGACCAGCACCGAGTGGGACGCGTGCGAGATGGGCAGCAGCTTGACCTTGCGGCCCAGCGACCGGAAGTGGTCGGCCACCGCCGTCGTCGGCCCCTCGACGCCCGAGAGCACCACCGAGGACGTGCTGTTGACCACGGCCAGGGACACCTCGTCGGACAGGTGCCCGCGCACCTCGTCCTCGCTCGCCTGGACGGCGACCATCACGCCGCCGGGCGGCAGCCCCTCCATCAGGCGACCGCGCGCCTCGACCAGCGTGGCCGCGTCCGCCAGCGACAGCACGCCCGCGACGTGCGCGGCGGCGATCTCGCTGACGGAGTGGCCGGTGAGGAAGTCCGGGCGGACGCCGAACGACTCGACCAGCCGGAACAGCGCCACCTCCAGCGCGAAGATCGCGGGCTGGGCGTAGCCCATCCGGTTCATCGTCTCGGGGGTGTCGATGTCGCGGATGACCGGCAGGTGCTCGCAGACCTCGTCGAACGCGGCGGCGAACGCGGGGAACGCCGCGTGCAGCTGCGCCCCCATGCCGACCCGCTGCGTGCCCTGGCCGGGGAACAGCACCGCCAGCTTCCCGCTGGACGCGCGGCCCGTCACGCCGCGACCGGCGGCGACCGCCGCCAGCCCGGCGCGCAGCTCGTCGGCGGTGGAGCCGACGACGACGGCGCGCCGCTCGTGCGCGGTCCGGGTGGTGGCCAGCGAGTAGCCGACGTCGGCCGGGGAGGCCGAGTCGAGCAGGGACGCGAGCGCGGTGGCCTGGGCGCTCAGCGCGCCGTCGCTCTTGGCGGACAGCAGCAGCGGCACCGCGACCGGCGTGCCGGTCCCGGCGACCTCGGGCTGCTCGACCTGCTCCAGCACGACGTGCGCGTTGGTGCCGCTGATGCCGAACGAGGACACGCCGGCCCGGCGCGGCCGGTCCAGCTCGGGCCACGGGCGGGGTTCGCCGAGCAGCGACACCAGCCCGGAGTCCCAGTCGACCTCCGCCGACGGCTCGGTGACGTGCAGCGTGCGCGGCAGCACGCCGTTGCGCATGGCCATGACGACCTTGATCACGCCGGCGACGCCCGCGGCGGCCTGGGTGTGGCCGATGTTGGACTTGATCGAGCCCAGGTACAGCGGCTCCTCCCGGTCGCGGCCGTAGGTCGCCAGCAGCGCCTGCGCCTCGATCGGGTCGCCCAGCCGCGTGCCGGTGCCGTGCGCCTCGACCAGGTCCACGTCCTGCGTGGACAGGCCGGCGTTGGCCAGCGCCTGCCGGATGACGCGCTGCTGCGACGGGCCGTTGGGGGCGGTGAGGCCGTTGGACGCGCCGTCCTGGTTGACGGCGGAGCCCTTCACGACCGCGAGCACCGGGTGCCCGTTGCGGCGCGCGTCGGACAGCTTCTCCAGCACCAGCACGCCCGCGCCCTCGGACCAGCCGGTGCCGTCGGCGTCGGCGGAGAACGACTTGCAGCGGCCGTCCGCGGCCAGGCCGCGCTGCCGGGAGAAGTCCAGGAACGTCTCCGGCGTGGCCATCACCGTGACGCCGCCCGCGAGGGCGAGCGTGCACTCGCCCGAGCGCAGCGCCTGCGCCGCCAGGTGCAGGGCGACCAGCGACGACGAGCACGCCGTGTCCACCGACACCGCCGGGCCCTCCAGGCCCAGCGTGTAGGCGACCCGACCGGACAGCACGCTGCCCGAGGTGCCCGTGCCGAGGAACCCGGCCACGCTGTCCGGCACGGTGCCGAGCCTCGCGGCGTAGTCGTAGTACATGATCCCGGCGAACACGCCCGTGGCGCTGCCCTTCAGGGACGCGGGGTCGAGCCTGGCGCGTTCCAGCGCCTCCCACGACGTCTCCAGCAGCAGCCGCTGCTGCGGGTCCATCGCCAGCGCCTCGCGCGGCGAGATCCCGAAGAACTCGGGGTCGAACTCGCCCGCGTCGTGCAGGAACCCGCCCTCGCGGGTGTAGGTCCGGCCCGGCAGGCCCGGTTCGGGGTCGTAGATGCCGTCCACGTCCCAGCCGGGGCGCGTCGGGAACGGCGAGATCGCGTCGCCACCGGTGGCGACCAGGTCCCACAGGTCCTCCGGCGACCGCACCCCGCCCGGGTAGCGGCACGCCATCGCCACGATCGCGATGGGCTCGTCGGCGGCGGCGACCGCGCTCACGGCGGCGCGCACCGGTTCCGGCTCGCCCACCAGCTCCTCGCCGAGGAAGCGCGCCAACGCCTGCGGCGTGGGGTGGTCGAAGACGAGGGTGGTGGGCAGCCGCAGGCCGGTCACCTCGCCGAGCCGGTTGCGCAGCTCGACGGCGGTCAGCGAGTCGAAGCCCAGCTCGGTGAACGCCCGGTCCGGCTCGACGGTGTCCGCGCCGGCGCGGCCGAGGACGACCGCGACCTGCATGCGGACCAGGTCCACCAGCGCACGGGCGCGCTCGGCGTCCGGCAGCGCGGCCAACCGCTGCGCCAGGCCGGTGGTCCCGGCGGCCCGCGCGGTGCGCCGGGCGGGGGCGCGCACCAGGCCGCGCAGCAGCGCGGGCACGGCGGCGCTCCCGCGCACCGCGCCGAGGTCCAGGCCGACCGGGACGACGACCGCCGACCCGTCCGCGACGGCCGCGTCGAACAGCGCGAGCCCTTCCTCGGCGCTCAGCGCGCCGAAGCCGTCCCGGGCGGTGCGGTCGCGGTCGGCGGCGGTCAGCGCGCCGCCCATGCCCTCGGCCCACGGACCCCAGACCAGCGACTGGGCCGGTTCGCCCCCGGCACGGCGGTGCTCGGCCAGCGCGTCCAGGTAGGCGTTGGCCGCGGCGTAGTTGGCCTGGCCCGCCGAGCCGAACAGCCCGGCCACCGAGGAGAAGGTGATGAAGAACGACAGGCCCTCGGTCAGCTCGTGCAGGTGCCGTGCCGCGGTGGCCTTCGGGTGGAACACGCGCTCCACCCGCTCGGGGGTCAGCGCGGTCAGCACGCCGTCGTCCAGGACGCCCGCGGCGTGCACCACGCCGACGACCGGCCGTTCGGCGAGCGCGAGGGACGCGGCCAGGGCCTCGCGGTCGGCCACGTCGCACGCGGCCACCACGACGGATGCGCCGGCCTCGGTCAGCTCCGCGACCAGCTCCGCCGCGCCGGGTGCCTCCGCACCGCGCCTGCTGAGCAGCAGCAGCGACCGCGCGCCGTGCCGGGTCACGAGGTGGCGGGCCAGCAGCGCGCCGAGCCCGCCGGTGCCGCCGGTGACCACGACGGTGCCGTCGAGGTCGAGCGCGGACGCCTCACCGGCCACGGCCCGGACCAGGCGCGGCGCGAACAGCGCGCCGTCGCGGACGTGGACCTCCGGCTCGCCGGTCGACACCGCCGCCGGCACGTCCTCACGGTCACCGCGGACCAGGACGAACCGGTCCGGGTGCTCGGCCTGCGCGGCCCGCACCACGCCCTCGGCGGGTGCGTGCGCGAGCGACCCGGCGGTCACGACGACGAGCACGCCGTCGCCCCCCACCGCGTCCTGGAGCGCGTGGACGGTGGCGGTGGCCGCGTCGAGCGGGTCGGTCGCCGGCACCTCGAAGACCTCGTGCGCCACGTCGACCCGACCCGGCGCCACCCGCACCGGCTCGACGCGGAACAGGTGCTCGTGCCCGGTGGCGACCGGCGCACCCGGCGTGCGGACGCCCAGCGAACCGACCGTCAGCACCGGCTCGCCGGTGGCGTCGGCCAGGGCGAGCGCGATCCCGCCGTCACCCGCCGGGGACGCGTGGACGCGCAGTTCGGTGGCGCCGCGGGCGTGCAGGGTGACGTCGCTCCACGCGAACGGCACCGCACCGCGTTCGGCGGTCTCCGGGATCGCGGTGGCCTGGAGCGCGGCGTCGAGCAGGGCGGGGTGGATGCCGAACCGCTCGGCGTCGGCGGTGTCGGGCAGGGCCACCTCGGCGAAGACCTCGTCACCGCGCCGCCACACCGCGCGCAGGCCCTGGAACAGCGGCCCGTAGCGCAACCCGGCCTCGGCCAGCTTCTCGTAGGCGTCGTCGAGCGACAGCGGCTCGGCGTGCTCCGGCGGCCACGGCAGCGCGGTCGGCCGCGCGACGGGGTTGCCGAGGACACCGGTGGCGTGCGGGGTCCAGGGGTGGTCCGGCACGCGCGAGTGGATCGACACCGGGCGGCGACCGGCCTCGTCGGCCGCGCCGACGACGACCTGGACGTCGAGCACCGCGCCGTGGGTCAGCACCAGCGGCGCCTGGAGGACCAGCTCCTCCACGCCCGTGCAGCCCACCTCGTCGGCGGCGCGCACGGCCAGCTCGGCGAACGCGGTGCCGGGGACCAGCACGGCCCCCTGGACGACGTGGTCGGCGAGCCACGGGTGCGTGGCCAGGGACAGCCTGCCGGTGAGCAGCAGGCCGTCGTGGTCGGCGACCGAGACGGTCGCGCCGAGCAGCGGGTGGTCGGTCGCGGTGAGGCCCACGGAGGTGACGTCGGTGGCCTGCCCGTGGTCGAGCCAGAAGTGCTCGTGCTGGAAGGCGTAGGTGGGCAGGTCGACGACCGAAGCCCCGCTGCCCTCGAAGTACTTCTCCCAGTCCACTGCCGCGCCGTGGGCGTGCAACGTCGCGAGAGCGGTGACCAGGGTGGTGGCCTCGTCGCGGTCCCTGCGCAGCGCCGGCACCGCGGTGCCGGACTCGACCAGCGCGGACAGCACAGCGTCCGGACCCAACTCCAGGAACCAGGTCGCCCCCGACTCCTCCAACCCCGTCACGGTGTCGGCGAACCGGACCGTGGCACGGACGTGCTCGACCCAGTACTCCGGGTCGGTCCACCGGTCGTTCACCGCGATCGACGGCTCCGAGAAGGTCAGCTCGCGCACGACCTGGCGGAACTCGTCCAGCATCGGCTCCATCAACACCGAGTGGAACGCGTGCGACACCGTCAAACGCTTCGTCTTGCGCCCCAGCTCGGCGAACCGCGCCGCCACCGCCAGCGTCGGACCCTCCACACCCGACAGCACCACCGCGTTCGGCCCGTTGACCGCGGCCAGCGACACCGCATCGGACAGGTGCTCGCGCACCTCCTCCTCCGACGCCTGCACCGCCACCATCGCACCACCGGCGGGCAACGCCTGCATCAAACGACCACGAGCCTCCACCAGCGTCGCGGCGTCCGCCAGCGACAACACACCCGCGACGTGCGCCGCCGCGATCTCACCGATCGAATGACCCGCCACGAAATCCGGGCGCACACCGAACGACTCCACCAACCGGAACAACGCCACTTCCAACGCGAAGATCGCCGGCTGCGCGTTACCAGTCTGATCCAGGTCCACCCCGGAACGAACACCCGGAAGATGGGCGCACACCTCGTCATAAGCGCGAGCGAAGGCCGGGAACGCCTCGTACAGGCCCTCCCCCATGCCGACCCGCTGCGAACCCTGACCGGTGAACAGCAGGGCCAACTTGCCCTCAGCCGCACGCCCCACCACGCCCCGGCCCTCGGCCAAGGCGGTCAGGTTCTCCAGCAACGCCCCCCGGTCCGCGCCGACCACCACGGCCCGGTGCGGCAGCGCGGCACGGGCGGTGGCCAGCGAGTAACCGACATCCACCGGGTCAGCCAGGCCCGCCGCGCCCGCCGAGTCGGCAGAGCCAGCCAGGCCCGCCGAGTCGGCAGAGCCCGCAGGGCCGGCAGAACCGGTCGGGTCGAGGAACGCCACCAGCCGGGCGGCCTGCGCGGGCAGGGCTTCGGCGGTCGCCGCGCTCACCAACCACGGCACCGCCGCCAACGGCGTGCGCGCCGCGGGCTCCTCGACGGCGACCTCGGGCGCCTGCTCCAGGATCACGTGCGCGTTGGTGCCGCTGATGCCGAACGACGACACCGCCGACCGCCGCGGCCGGTCCAGCTCGGGCCACGGGAGAGGATTGTTCAACAATTCTACCGTGCCCGCCGACCAGTCGACCTCGGGCGAGGGCTCGTCGACGTGCAGGGTCGGCGGCAGCGTGCCGTGCCGCATGGCCTCGACCATCTTGATGATCCCGGCGACACCGGCGGCGGCCTGGGCGTGCCCGAAGTTGGACTTGATCGAGCCCAGCCGCAGCGGCTCGGTCCGGTCCTGGCCGTAGGTGGCGATCAGGGCCTCGGCCTCGATCGGGTCACCGAGCCGGGTGCCGGTGCCGTGCGCCTCCACCGCGTCCACGTCCGCCGTGGTCAGCTCCGCGTTGGCCAGGGCGGCGCGGATGACGCGCTGCTGCGACGGCCCGTTGGGCGCGGTCAGGCCGTTGGACGCGCCGTCGGAGTTCACCGCGGAACCCCGGATCACCGCGAGCACGCGGTGCCCGTTGCGCTGCGCGTCGGACAGCCGCTCCAGCAGCAGCATGCCCACGCCCTCGGCCCACGCGGTGCCGTCCGCGTCGGAGGAGAACGACTTGCAGCGGCCGTCCGGGGCCAGCCCGCGCTGGCGGGCGAAGTCGACGAAGATGCCCGGCGAGGCCATCAGGTTCACGCCGCCCGCCAGAGCGAGCGTGCACTCGCCCGAGCGCAGCCCCTGCACCGCCGAGTGCACCGCGACCAGCGACGACGAGCACGCCGTGTCGATCGACAGCGCCGGGCCCTCCAGGCCGAGCGTGTAGGCCAACCGCCCGGAGTGGACGCTGCACGTGGTGCCGGTGAGCAGGTAGCCGTCGACGGTGTCGCCGGGGTTGTGCAGCGGCGGCCCGTACTCCTGCGCGGAGACGCCGACGTAGACGCCGGTCTGGCTGCCCTTGAGCGAGGTCGGGTCGATGCCGGTGCGCTCCAGCGCCTCCCAGGTCACCTCCAGCAGCAGCCGCTGCTGGGGTTCCATCGCCAGCGCCTCGCGCGGCGAGATGCCGAAGAACTCGGCGTCGAACCCGCCCGCGCCGGGCAGGAACCCGCCGGTGCGCACGTAGGTGGTGCCGCGGTGGTCGGGGTCGTCGTCGAACAGGCCGCCGAGGTCCCAGCCCCGGTCGTCGGGGAACCCGCCGATGGCGTCGCGGCCGTTGACCACGAGGTCCCACAGCTGTTCGGGCGAGTCGGCGTCGCCGGGGAACCGGCAGGCCATGCCGACGATCGCGATGGGCTCGTGGCTCTCGGCCTTGACCTCGCGCAAGCGGCGGCGCGTCTCGTGGAGGTCGCCGGTCACTCGCTTGAGCAGGTCGAGGAGCTTGTCTTGGTCCACCATCACAACCTCGCGTAGGTGATGCAGTCGTAGGGCCTGTCGGGGCCTGTCGGGGAGGCCGGGCGTCGCCCGGGTCAGGAGATGCCGAGCTCGGTGGCGAGGAAGTCGACGAGTTCGTCCGCGGTGGCGGCTTCCAGCCGGTCGGCCGCCGCCTCCACCGCGTCCACCGCGGTCACCTGGTCGAGCAGCGCGCGCAGCCGGCCGGCGACCGCCGCCCGCCCGCCGTCGTCGCCGCCGTTCACCGCGGCCAGGCCGCGTTCCAGCCGGTCCAGCTCGGCCAGCACGGCGTCGGCCGGGCTGACCACCGGCGGCGCGAGCTCGGTCAGCACGTGCTCGGCCAGCGCGGCCACCGTCGGGTGGTCGAACACCGCGGTCGAGGACAGGCGCAGCCCGGTGGCGGCGTTGACCCGGTTGCGCAGCTCGACGGAGGTCAGCGAGTCGAAGCCGAGGTCCTTGAACGCCCGGCCCGCGTCGATCGCGGTGTCGCCGCCGTGCCCGAGGGCGGCGGCGGCGTGGTGCCGCACCAGGTCCCGCACCAGTTCGGTGCGCTCGTGGTCGGGCAGCGGGGCGAGCCGCTCGGTCAGCCCGACCTCGGCCGCCTCGCCGCGCGCCGCGCGGCGCGCGGGTGCCGCCACGAGGGACCGCAGCACGGCCGGGAGGGGCGCGGTGCGGGCGTGCTCGCGCAGCGCGACCCGGTCCAGCTCGACGGGCAGCACGGTGGGCAGGCCGCAGGCGAGGGCGGCGTCGAACAGGGCGAGGCCGTCCGCGGCGGTCAGCGGCGGCAGCCCCTCCCGGCTCATCCGGTCGACGTCGGCCTCGGCCAGCCCGCTGCCCATGCCCTCGCGCCACAGGCCCCAGGCGAGCGACTGGCCGGGCAGGCCGCGGGCGCGGCGGTGCTCGGCGAGCGCGTCGAGGAAGGCGTTCGCGGCGGCGTAGGAACCCTGGCCCGCCCCGCCGACGACGCCGGAGACCGACGAGTACAGCACGAACAGCGCCAGGTCGTGCCCCTCGGTCAGCTCGTGCAGGTGCCAGGCGGCGTCGGCCTTCGGGCGCAGCACGCCGGCCAGCCGCTCCGGGGTGAGGGAGTCCAGCACGCCGTCGTCCAGCACGCCGGCGGCGTGCACCACCCCGGTCAGGGCCACCCCGTCGAGCAGGGCGGCCACGGCGGCGCGGTCGGACACGTCGCACGCCGCCACCTCGACCTGGGCGCCCAGCTCGACCAGTTCCCGCCGCAGCTCGTCCGCGCCGGGCGCGTCGAGACCGCGGCGGCTGGTCAGCAGCAGCTTGCGCACCCCGTGGTTCACGATCAGGTGCCGGGCGACCAACGCGCCCAGGCCGCCCGTGCCGCCGGTCACCAGGACGGTCTTGTCCGGGTCGAGCGGCGCGGGGACGGTCAGCGCGACCTTGCCGATGTGCCGGGCCTGGCTGACGAACCGGAACGCCTCCCGCGCCTCGCGCACGTCCCACGCCCGCACCGGCAATGGTTCCAATGCTCCATTGTTGAACAATCCAACCAGTGCCTCCCACATCTCGGCGGTGCGCCGCGGCCCCGCCTCGATCAGGTCGAACGCCTGATAGGCGACACCCGGCACGTCCTCGCGGACGTCGGTCTTGCCCATCTCCAGGAACCGACCACCCGGGGCCATCGTGCGCAGCGAGGCGTCCACGAACTCGCCCGCCAACGCGTTGAGCACCACGTCGATCCCCGCGAACCGGTCCGCGAACTCCAGGGTCCGCGACGACGCGATGTGCCCGTCGTCCAACCCCGCCGCACGCAACACGTGCCGCTTGCCCTCACTCGCCGTGCCGTAGACCTCCGCACCCAGGTGCCGGGCCAACTGCGTCGCCGCCATGCCCACACCGCCGGCGGCGGAGTGGATCAGGATCGACTCGCCCGCCTTCAGCCCGCCCAGGTCGCACAGGGCGTAGTACGCCGTCAGGAACACCAGCGGCACCGTCGCCGCCTGCTCGAACGACCAGCCCCCGGGCTTGCGGGTGATCATCGGCCGATCGGCCACCGCCTCGGGGCCGATCGCGCCGTGCGCGACCCCCATGACCTCGTCGCCGGGCACGAGGTCCACGACCGCGTCACCGACCTCCGTGACGACGCCGGCCACCTCGCAGCCAAGCGGCCCCGCCTCACCGGGGTACATGCCGAGCGCGTTGAGCACGTCGCGGAAGTTCAGGCCCGCCGCCCGCACCGACACCCGCACCCCGTTCGGCCCCAGCGGCTCGTGCGCCACCGGGACGAGGGCGAGGTCGTCCACCGTGTCGCCGCCGGTCTTGTCCAGCCGCCAGTTCCCCGGCGGCGGCGGCAGCACCCGGTCGGCCGGGTGGGCGGCGCGCGGCACCAGCGGGACGCCGTCGCGCACGGCCACCTGCGGCTCACCGGTCGCCAGCGCCACCGGGACCGCGTCGGCGTCCCCGTCGACCAGGACGAAGCGGTCGGGGTGCTCGGACTGCGCCGAGCGGACCAGGCCCCACACCGCGGCCGCGGCCGGGTCGACCGGGTCGCCGTCCCCGGCGACCACGGCACCGCGGGTGCGCACCACCAGCGTGGTCGACTCGTCGCGGTCCTGGAGCGCGCGCAGCACGCGGGCGGTCACCTCGTGGGTGGCCGCGAGGACGTCGCCCGCCGGGGCGACCTCCAGCACGGTGTGCGGGGGCAGCGGCTCGTCCCGGGTCGCCGCCGGGGTCCAGCGGACCGCGAGCAGGCCGGGCGGCAGCGCGGTGGCGGGCCGGACGGCCTCGGGCGGGCGCACGACCAGCGCGTCCACCACGACCACCGGCGCGCCGGTCGGGTCCACCGCGAGCAGCGACACGGTGTCGCCGGAGCGGAACGACACGCGCAGCCGCAGGCTGGTCGCCCCGGTGGCGGAGAGCCGGACGCCGTTCCAGGAGAACGGCAGGCCGCCGCGCGACTCGTCGGTCTCGCGCAGGAACATCGCGTGCAGGGCGGCGTCGAGCAGGGCCGGGTGGATGCCGAAGCCGTCGGCCTCCCCCTCGGGCAGGGCGACCTCGGCGTACACGTCGTCGCCGTCCACCCAGGCGGCCCGCAGGCCCCGGAACGAGCCGGTGTAGTCGAAGCCGCCGGCGACCAGGTCGTCGTAGAAGCCCTCCAGCGGGTGGGCCCGCCCGGTGGGCGGCCAGGTGACCGGGGCGGCGTCGGCGGTGACCTCGCGGGCCAGGGTGCCGGTCGCGTGCCGGGTCCACGGGCCGTCGTCGCCGCGCGGGCGGGAGTGGACGGACACCGGGCGGCGGTCGTCTTCGTCCGGCGCGCCGACCACGACCTGCAGCTCCACCGGCCCGGACAGCACCAGCGGCGCGCCCAGGGTCAGCTCCTCGACGCACGGCGCGCCGGTCTCGCCGCCCGCGTGCAGGGCCAGTTCGAGGAACGCGGTGCCGGGCAGCAGGACGTCGCCGAGCACGGTGTGCCCGGCCAGCCACGGCTGGTCGGCGGTGGACAGGCTCGCGGTGAAGACGGTGTCCCCGCCGGCGACCGCGACCACCGCGCCGAGCAGCGGGTGCCCGGCGCCGCGGAGGCCGAGGCCGACCGCGTCCGCCGCCGGGCGCGCGGCGAGCCAGTGGTGCTCGCGCCGGAACGGGTAGGTGGGCAGGTCGACGCGCCGGCCGCCGGGGACCAGCGCGGTGAGGTCGACGTCCGCGCCGCGCACGTGGGCGGTGGCGACCGCGGTGAGCAGTTCGGGCACCTCGGGGCGGTCGCGGCGCAGCAGGGGCCTGGCGACCGCGCCCGTCCCGTCCCCGGCGGGCGCGTCCCCGACCAGGGCCGACAGCACGGCGTCCGGGCCGAGTTCGAGGTAGGTGCCCACGCCCGCGTCGGCCAGGGTGCGCGCGGCGTCGGCGAACCGGACGGTGGCCTCGACGTGCCGGACCCAGTAGTCCGGGTCGTCGTGGCCGCCGATCCGGCCGGTGACCGTGGAGACGATCGGCAGACGGGCCGGGTGGTGGTCCGCGAGCCGTGCGATGCGGCCGAACTCGGCCAGCGCGCCGCGCATCAGCGGCGAGTGGAACGCGTGGCTGACGGTGAGCCGCTTGGCCTTGCCGGTGAAGTCCGCCAGGACGCGGTCGAGGCTCGTCGCCGCGCCGGAGAGCACCACGGCGTCCGGGCCGTTGACGGCGGCGACGCCGAGGTCGTCGTACCCGGCGACCAGCGAGCGGGCGTGCTCCTCGGAGGTGCGCAGGGACACCATCGCGCCGCCGGGCGGCAGCGCCTGCATCAGCCGGCCGCGCGCGGTGACCAGCATCGCCGCGTCGGCCAGGTCGAGCACGCCGGCGACGTGCGCGGCGGCGAACTCGCCGATGGAGTGGCCGCAGAGGTAGTCGGGGCGCAGGCCCCAGTGCTCCAGCAGCCGGTACAGCGCGACCTCGACGGCGAACAGCGCGGGCTGGGCGTACTCGGTGCGGTCGAGCAGGGCGGCGTCGTCGCCGAGCACCACGTCCCGCAGCGGGGTCGCCAGTTGGAGGTCCACGTGCGCGCAGACCTCGTCGAAGGCGTCCGCGTAGGCGTCGAACGCGTCGTACAGCTCGACGCCCATGCCGAGGCGCTGGGCGCCCTGGCCGGTGAACAGGAACGCCACCGGCGCCGCCGAGGCGGTGCCGCGCACGACGCGGAAGTCGGCCAGCGCCGTCGCGAGCCCGGCGCGGTCGGCGGCCAGGGCGACCGCGCGCTCCGGGAGGGCGGCGCGGTGCCCGGCCAGGGTGAACGCCAGGTCGGCCGGGTCGGGGTCGGTGTCGAGGAAGTCGTGCAGCCGCTCGGCCTGCGCGAGCAGCGCGGGCTCGTCGGCGGCGGAGAAGGCGAACGGGATGAGCGGCGGGACGGGGACCGGCCCGGGGGCGTCGGCCTCAACCGGCTCGGGTTCCTCCACGATGACGTGGGCGTTGGTGCCGCTGATGCCGAACGACGACACCCCGGCGCGGCGGGGCGCGTCCCGGCGCGGCCAGGGCACGGGTTCGGTGAGCAGCTCGACCGCGCCGGCGGACCAGTCGACCGCGGTGGCGGGCTGCCCGACGTGCAGGGTGCGCGGCAGGCGGTCGTGCCGCATCGCCATGATCACCTTGATCACGCCGGCCGCGCCCGCGGCGGCCTGGGCGTGCCCGATGTTGGACTTGATCGAGCCCAGCCTGAGCGGTTCGGCGCGGTCGCGGCCGTAGGCGGCCAGGATCGCCTGCGCCTCGATCGGGTCACCCAGCCGGGTGCCGGTGCCGTGCGCCTCGACGGCGTCCACATCGGACGGCCGCAGGCCGGCGTCGGCCAGCGCGGCGCGGATGACCCGCTGCTGCGACGGGCCGTTCGGCGCGGTCAGGCCGTTGGACGCGCCGTCGGAGTTGATCGCCGAACCCCTGAGGACGGCCAGCACCGGGTGCCCGTTGCGCCGCGCGTCGGACAGCCGCTCCAGCACGAACACGCCCGCGCCCTCGGCCCAGGCGGTGCCGTCGGCGTCGTCGGAGAACGCCTTGCAGCGCCCGTCCGGGGCCAGGCCGCGCTGGCTGGAGAACGCGACGAACGCGCCCGGCGTGCCCAGCACCGCGACCCCGCCGGCCAGCGCCAGCGAGCAGTCACCGGAGCGCAGCGCGCGGGCCGCGAGGTGCAGGGCGACCAGGGAACCCGAGCAGGCGGTGTCCACGGTGAACACCGGGCCCTGGAGGCCGAGGGCGTAGGCGACGCGGCCGGAGATCACGCTCGGCGCGGTGCCGGTCAGCAGGTGGCCGTCCAGGCCCTCCGGCGCGTCGGCGAGCTTCGGGCCGTACTCCTGGGGCTCGGCGCCGAGGAACACGCCGGTCGTGCTGCCGCGCAGGCCGGTCGGGTCGATGCCCGCGCGCTCCAGCGCCTCCCACGAGGTCTCCAGCACCAGCCGCTGCTGCGGGTCCATGGTGAGCGCCTCGCGCGGGCTGATGCCGAAGAACCCGGCGTCGAACCAGGCCGCGTCGTGCAGGAACCCGCCCTCGCGCACGTAGGTCTTGCCGGGCGTGCCGGGCCGGGGGTCGTAGATGCCGTCGACGTCCCAGCCGCGGTCGCCCGGGAAGCCGGAGATGACGTCCAGGCCGCCGTCCACGACCTCCCACAGCCGTTCGGGCGAGTCGATGCCGCCGGGGAAGCGGCAGCCGACGCCGACCACGACCACCGGGTCGTCGGTCGCCGAACCCACCCGCTCGGGCGGCGGCGCGTCGTGCAGGCCGAGCAGCTCGGCGCGCAGGAACGACGCCAGCGCGTCCGGCGTCGGGTGGTCGTAGACCAGCGTCACCGGCAGCTCCAGGCCGGTCTCCGCGACCAGCAGCGCGTGCAGCCGCACCGCCAGCAGGGAGTCGAAGCCCAGCTCGGTGAAGTTCTGACCGGGCGCCACCGGGACGGCCGGGTCGTCCAGCACCGCCGCGGTGGCCCGGCGCACCGCGCCCAGCAGCGTCCGGTGCTGCTCGGACGGCGGCAGGCCGTCGAGCCGCCGCAGGTAATCCGCCTCGCTCATCCGCGCACTCCGCACACCTCAGACGTCCGTGGGCAGGCAACTCGTCGTCACGCTAGCCGGCGGCGCGGCCGGGTCGGTGCGGAACAGTTCCACCCCCGGGTAACCCGGCCGGAACGCCGGGAGGACGACTTCTCGCCCGGTGGGCGGCGGGTGGAGAAGACGCACGTGCCGGGCGGCGCGGGGCGGTTAGCGTCCGTGGTGCCGTCCCGAGAGGAACCCGGAAGCAGGGTGTGCACAGTGGACAACACCGCAGAC
Source organism: Saccharothrix sabaoui (assembly GCF_051756985.1). NCBI lineage: Bacteria > Bacillati > Actinomycetota > Actinomycetes > Pseudonocardiales > Pseudonocardiaceae > Saccharothrix > Saccharothrix sabaoui. Next base: position 40,317 of record NZ_JBPKJK010000018.1, on the reverse strand, counting down.
GCCGTTCTGTTCCCGGGCATGGGTCCGTCCCGTGCCGGGGAACTGGGGCGGTTCCTGGTCATCGACCCGTACGCCCGGCCGCTGCTGGCCGCCGCCGACGACGCGCTCGGGTCGCCGCTGCTGGACGGGCTGCACGAGGCGGGCGACGAGTACGGCGAGCACACGCAGGTCGCCTTCGTGCTGGCGTCGCTGGCGCTGGCCGAGCGCGCGGAGGCCGAGCACGGGCTGCGGCCGGTGGTCTGCGGCGGGTCCAGCTTCGGCGAGCGCGCGGCGGTGGTCCGCTGCGGCGCGCTGCCGCTGGGCGAGCTGGTCCGGCTGGTCGCCGCCGCGGCCCGCGTCGAGCAGGACTACTTCACCGCCCACCACCGGGACCTGGTCACCCAGATCGTGGTGCGCACGCCGCCGGACGCGCTGGAGGCGGCGTTGCAGGGCATCGAGCACGACGTGTCGGGCCGCTTCGACACCGAGGTGCACCTGGTCACCCTGGCGGAGGACGACCTCGCCGGGTTCACCGGCCGGGTCCGCGCGGCGGGCGGCTACGCGCTGACGACCATGCGCCCGGCCGCGCACTCCCGGCTGCTGGGCGCGCTGCGGGACCGGATGGCCGAGGAGGTCTTCGCCGGGGTCGACTTCCGGGACCCGGTGCTGCCGCTGGTCTCCGCCCAGGACGGCGAGCTGGTCCGCACCGGCGCGGGCGTCGCCTCCGTGCTGCTGGAGTCGACGGTCAACGCCGTGCGGCTGCCCGCGCTGGTGGACCGGCTGGGCGGGCTCGGCGTGGGCCGCGTCCTCGTGTCCGGCCCCGACCACCTGCTGCACCGGCTGCCCTCCCTGGCCCGGGGTTTCACGCTGCTGCGCGCCGACGTGAAGGGGGCGCTCAAACCCGTGCTCCGGCCGCGACGCACCGCGGCGGTCGCCGCGTGACCGCCGTACCGGCGCGCACCGCCACGCTGTTCGCGGCGTGCCTGGCGCAGCTGATGATCTCGGTCGACATGACCGTGCTGCACCTGGCCGTGCCGGCGCTGACCGGGCAGCTGTCCGCCTCGCCCGAGGAGCTGCTGTGGATCGCGGACATCTACGGCTTCACCATGGGCGGGCTGCTGGTCACCATGGGCAACCTGGGTGACCGGTTCGGGCGGCGGCGCGTGCTGGTGTGGGGCATGTCCGCGTTCGCGGTGGGCTCGCTGCTGGCCGCGTACGCGCCGACCACCGAGCTGCTGATCGCCGCGCGGGCGCTGCTCGGCGTGGCGGGGGCGGCGGTGCTGCCGTCCACGACGTCGTTGCTGCGCGCGGTGTTCACCACGCCGCGGGCGCGCACGGCCGCGGTCGGGGCCAGCGCGGGCGTCGCGGCGGCCGGGTTCGCGGTGGGGCCGATCGTCGGCGGGGTGCTGCTGGACCACTTCTGGTGGGGGTCGGTGTTCCTGGCCAACCTCCCGGTCACCGCGCTGGTGCTGCTCGCCGCGCGGCACGTGCCGGAGTCGCGGACGTCGGTGCGGCTGCGGCTGGACCTGCTCAGCGTCCTGCTCTCGGTGGTCGGCGTGATCGCGGTGGTCTACGCCATCAAGAGCGCCTTCTACCTGGGCCTCGGCTCGGTGGACGTGCTGGGCGGGCTGCTGCTGGGCGTCGGCGCGCTCGGGCTGTTCGGGCGGCGGCAGCGGCGGCTGGAGGTGCCGCTGATCGACCTGGGCCTGTTCGCCAACCGGGGGTTCAGCGCCTCGGTCGGGTCGAACCTGATCTCGGTGTTCACCATGTCCGCGTTCGCGCTGATCATCAGCCAGTACTTCCAGCTGGTGCGCGAGTGGACGCCGCTGCGGTCCGGGCTGGCCTTCGTGCCCGGCGCGGTGGCCGCGATGTCGGCGGGCGTGCTGGCCACGAAGCTGATCAACCGCGTCGGGCGGGCGCGGTCGGTCGCGCTCGGGCTGGGGTTCGCCGCGGCCGGGTTCGCGGTGTTCGCGTTCGTCGAGCCGGGTTCGTCCTACGTGCTGGTGCTGGTCGCGCAGGTGGCCTTCGGCGCGGGTGCCGGGCTGACCCTGACCGTCACCGGCGACACCATCCTGGGCACCGTGCCGCGCAACCGGGCCGGTGCCGCCGCCGCGGTGTCCGCGACCGCGTACGAGCTGGGCGGGTCGCTGGGCATCGCCGTGATGGGCAGCATGATCGCCGGGGTGTACCGGGCGGAGTTCGTGCTGCCGCCCGGCGTGCCCGAACCGCTGGCCTCGCAGGTCAGCGAGTCGTTCAACGCCACGGCCGCGGCGGCGGCCGGGCTGCCCGAACCGGTCGCCCAGGCGGTGCGCGACGCCGCCGCGGCGGCGTTCGTCGGCGGCATCCGGGTCAGCATGGTCTTCAGCGCTGCGGTGATGGTCGTCCTGGCCCTGGTCGCCCTGGTCTCGCTGCGCACCGTGCCCAAGGTCATCGAGGACCCCGTGCACGAGGACGACGCCGCGGGCGTCTGAATTCCCGCGCCTTTTCGGGAACAGCTCCCGAGCTTCGTCCTGCGCTTGTCGCGTTCATTCTCAACAATTCCGCTCAGCGCCCCTGCCGAGGTACGACGAGATCACCGAGGTAACACGATATGGGCTCCAACGAGGAATACGAGGACGGGCACCCGAAGCCGATCACGGTGCTGTGCCCCGACTTCCCCTTCGCCTACGACGACTGGCTGAACCACCCGGCCGGGCTGGGCTCGGTCCCGGCGCACCGGCACGGCACCGAGGTGGCCGTCATCGGCGCCGGCATCGCGGGGGTCGTGACCGCCTACGAGCTGATGAAGCTCGGTCTGCGACCGGTCGTGTACGAGGCCGACCGGCTCGGCGGCCGGATGCGGACCGTCGGGTTCGAGGGCCACCCCGAACCGAGGGCCGAGCTGGGCGCGATGCGCTTCTCCCCCTCCGGCACGCTGTTCCACTACGTCGACAAGCTCGGCCTGCGGGCCAGGCCGTTCCCCAACCCGCTGTCCCCGGCGACCCCGCGCACCGTGGTCAACCTGCGCGGCGAGACCCACTGGGCGCGCACCGCCGAGGACCTGCCCCTGTCGCTGCGCCAGGTCTCCGACGCGTGGGCCAAGGCGCTGCACGAGAAGGCGGACCTGCCGGTCATGGCCGGCGCCATCGCGCGCCGGGACATCACCACCGTCAAGGCGCTGTGGAACCGCATGGTGCGCGAGATGGACAACCAGTCGTTCTACGGCTTCCTGGCCGCCACCGCCGCGTTCACCTCCTTCGAGCAGCGCGAGGTGTTCGGCCAGGTCGGCTTCGGCTGCGGCGGGTGGGACACCGACTTCACCAACTCGGTGCTCGACATCCTGCGGGTCATCTACACCGAGGCGGGCGACGAGCAGTACCTCATCGTCGGCGGCAGCCAGCAGGTCCCCGAGGGGTTGTGGGAGCACGCGCCCGAGGGCGCCGCGCACTGGCCCGCCGGCACGTCGCTGGCCTCGCTGCACGGCGGTCGGCCGCTGCCCGGCGCGACCCGGATCGGCCGCACCGACGGCGGCTACCGGGTCGAGGACGCGGCGGGCGACGTGCGCGAGTTCCCGGTCGCGGTGTTCACCGCGCAGAGCTGGAACCTGCTCTCCCGCATCAAGTGCGACACCGAGCTGCTGCCGCCGGAGCTGTGGATCGCGGTGGAGCGCACGCACTACATGGGCTCGTCGAAGCTGTTCGTCCTCACCGACCGCCCGTTCTGGCACGACCTCGACCCGGAGACCGGCCGCGAGGTCATGGGCATGACGCTGACCGACCGGATGCCGCGCGGGGTCTACCTGTTCGACGACGGCCCCGACCGGCCCGGCGTGATGTGCCTGTCCTACACCTGGAACGACGACTCGCTGAAGGTCGCCACGCTCAGCGCGGAGGAGCGGCTGGAGGTCGTGCTGGCGTCGCTGGGCCAGATCTACCCGGACGTGGACATCCGCTCCCACGTCATCGCGCCGCCGGTGGCCGTGACCTGGGAGACCGAGCCGCACTTCATGGGCGCGTTCAAGGCGTGCCTGCCCGGCCAGTACCGCTACCAGCGCGAGCTGTTCACCCACTTCATGCAGGGCGGGCTGGCCGAGGAGCACCGCGGCTTCTTCATGGCGGGCGACGACGTGTCGTGGCTGGCGGGCTTCGCGGAGAACGCGGTCGGCACGGCGCTGAACGCCGTGTGGGGCGTGGTCGACCACCTCGGCGGCGCCACCCACCCGGACAACCCCGGTCCGGGCGACCTGTTCGACGAGCTGGCCCCGATCCGCCTGTAGCCCCGGTCCCGCCGCGGCCGGCCCGCGCCCCGCTCAGTACAGCTCGGGGCGCAGGTCGGCCAGGTAGGTCGTCTCCGCGCGGGCGCGGTCGACGAGCGGCAGGTCCACGTCGGCCACGAGCAGGCCCTCGCCGGCACCGTCGTCCAGCGCGGCGACGACCGCCCCGTCCGGGCCGACCAGCCTGGTCCGCCCGCAGTACTCCAGCTCGCGCTCCCGGCCGGTCCAGTTGGTGTAGGCGATGAACAGCTGGCTCTCGAAGGCGCGGGCGGGCACCAGCACCTCGGCGACGAAGTGCCAGGGCGCCATCAGCGCGGTGGGCACCAGCAGCAGCCGGGTGCCGCGCACCGCGTGCGCCCGCACCAGCTCGGGGAACTCCACGTCGTAGCAGATGACCAGGCCGACGGTGACCCCGTCCAGCTCGGCCTGCACGACCCCGGTGTCCCCCGCGGTGAACACCGACCGGTCGATGTCCCCGAACAGGTGGGTCTTGCGGTAGCGGGCCAGCTCCGCGCCGTCCGCGCCGACCAGCCGCACCGCGTTGTAGACGTGCCCGCCCTCGGCCTCCGGCCACCCGTGCGCGATGGCGATGCCGACCTCGGCCGCGATCGCCGAGACCCCGGCGCACAGCGGCCCGTCCGCGGGTTCGGCGAGCCGCCGCAGCGCCCGCCTGCCCAGGTGGTAGCCGGACAGCGACATCTCCGGCGTGACGAGCAGGCGCGCCCCGGCCGCCGCCGCGCGCTCCGCCCGCTCGCGCAGCTCCGCCAGGACGGCGGTCGCGGCCCGCTCCGGGCGCGTGGGTGCCTGCCAACAGGCGATCCTCATGACGAATCCCTTTCCGCGCGGCGCGACGGACCGGACGTTATCAGCCGAACGCGGCCATTCGGACGGGAATTACCCGGAGGTGGCCGGCGCGTGGAACTGATCCGACGTCGGTCGCCGTTCCCGCCCATAACCTGGGAGTGCGCCACGAATGGCCGGACGTCGTTCGACCGGCGCACAGCCCGTCCGACGGGAAGGAGTGCGGCACTGATGTCCGCGAAAATGTTCGGCGCCGATTCGGTGATGACCTCGGCGGAGTTCGAGCAGCACGCGCTCCGGACGGCGGAGGCGTTGCGCGACCTCGGCGTCGGCCTCGGCGACCGCGTGCTGCTCAAGGCCGACAACTCGGTCACCTGGGTGTCGACGCTGTACGCGCTGATGCACGTGGGCGCCTCCGTCGTCCTGGTGGACCACCAGGAGAAGGCGGCCCAGACCCGGCAGGTGTGCGACCAGGCCCGCGTCCGGTTCGCGGTCGTCGACGACGACGCGCCCGTCGAGCGCGACGACGAGCGGGTCGTGCCCCTCTACTCGATCAGCACCGCGGCGGCCGGCCTGGTGCCGCGCGACCACGGGCTGGACTTCACCGCGTGGACCGAACTGCCCGACGGCCTCGTCATGTGGTCCTCGGGGTCGACCGGCGTGCCCAAGGGCGTGGTGAAGAACGGCGGCCGGTTCCTGGAGAACCTGCGGCGCAACGCCGCCCTGGTCGGGCACGAGCCCTCGGACGTCCTGCTGCCGCTGCTGCCGTTCAACCACCAGTACGGCCTGTCCATGGTGCTGATCTCGTACCTGGTCGGCTGCTCGCTGGTGGTCGCCCCGTACCGGCGGCTGGACCGCGCGCTGCGCATCGCCGGGGTCAGCGGCGCGACCGTCGTGGACGCCACCCCCTCCACGTACCGCAGCATCCTCAACATCGTGTCCCGGCGCCCCGAGGCGGCGGGCGACCTGCGCAAGGCGCGGATGCTGTGCAGCGGGGCCGCGCCGCTGGACCCGGGTCTCGTGCAGGCCGCGGAGACCACGTTCGGCCTGCCGCTGCTGGACAGCTACGGCAGCACCGAGATGGGCAACGTCGCGTTCGCCACGAACGACAACCCGGTCGGCGCGGGCCAGACCGTCGACGGCCTCAAGATCCGCATCACCGACGACGAGGGCACCGAGCTGGCCGCGGGCGAGCTGGGCGAGATCGAGGTGCTCGACCCGGACCTGATGGAGGGCTACCTCGGCCCGGACGGGCTGGTCGAGCCGGTGGAGCGCGGCTGGTACCGCACCAACGACTTCGGCTACCTCGACGCGCTGGGCAACCTGTTCATCGCGGGCCGCAAGACGGCCGTGCACCGCAACGGCCACACCCTGCACCCCGAGGTCATCGAGCACGAGCTGGCCGGGCACGGGTGCGTGACGAAGATCGTGGCGCTGCCCGACGACCGCCGGGGCTCGACGCTGGTGTTCTTCGTCGAGGACGAGCGGCAGCAGGACCAGGAGCACTGGCGCGAGCGGGTCTGCGCGGTGCTGCCGCCCTACCAGCAGCCCAACCGGGTCGTGGTGCTGGACCGCTTCCCGCTCAACCGCAACGGCAAGCCCGACCGCAAGCAGCTGGAGACCCTCGCCGCCCGCACCGCGTGAGACCGGGTCTTCACCCGGGCGGGTGAAGACCCGGTCGGTCCGCCCGGCGCGGCGGTGCCGGGCGGACCGCGTCACCGGGGCGCGCGGCGGCGCCGGACCTGGTTCAGACCTGGTTCAGACCTGGTTCGCGCCGCCGTCGACGTACAGGTTGGCGCCCACCACGTAGCTGCTGTCCGCGGACGCGAGGAAGGCCACCGCGGCGGCGACCTCCTCCGGGCGACCGATCCGGCCGACGACGACCTCGTCGCCGAGGTTCGCCTTGAAGGCGGCCGAGTTCTCCTCGCCGACGAGTTCGGTGATGCCGGAGGTGTCGATCGGTCCGGGCGAGACCGCGTTGACGCGGACACCCCGGCCGGTGAGCTCCTTGGCCCACGTCCGCGCGAAGGACCGGACGGCGGCCTTGGACGCCGCGTACGCGCCGAACGCCGGTGTGCCGCGGTCGGCGGCCGTGGAGGCGTTCAGGATCACCGAGGCGCCGTCGTTGAGGAACGGCAACGCCTTCCGCACGGTCAGGAACGTCCCCTTCACGTTGACCTCGAAGATGCGGTCGAAGTCCTCGTCGGTGGTCTGCTCCAGCGTCGCGAACGAGGCGGTGGCCGCGTTGGCGAACAGCACGTCCAGCCCCCGACCCCGCTCGCGCACCGCGTCGTAGAGCCGGTCCAGGTCGGCCGGGTCCGTGATGTCGCCCGGCACCGCGGTGACCCCGTGGCCGATGGAGTCGACCGCCTCCGCCAGCTCGGCTTCCCGCCGGCCGGTGATGAACACGTGCGCCCCCTCGGCCACGAGCCGTGCGGCGGTCGCGCGGCCGATCCCCCGCGTCCCGCCACCCGTGATGACGGCCGTCTTGCCTTCGAGCGTTCCCATGATGCGACCTCTTCGTATTTTTGTTCCGATCGGAACAGAACACGACCGTAGCACTTCAGTTCCGATCGGTACAGAAGGGGTATGATGGCGGGCGTGGACGCCACGAGCAGGGCACCGGTGGGCAGGCCGCGCGGGTTCGACACCGACGAGGCCCTGCACCGGGCCATGGTCGTCTTCTGGGAGCACGGCTACGACGGCGTCAGCCTCACCGACCTGACCCGCGCCATGGGCATCACCAAGACCAGCATGTACGCGGCCTTCGGCAACAAGGAGGACCTCTTCCGGAAGGCCCTGGAGCGCTACGCCGAAGGCCCCGGCTCCTACAGCGCCCGCGCGCTGCGGGAGCCCACCGCCCGGGAGGTGGCCGCCGCCTACCTCGCGGGCTCGGTCGAGTCCTCCACCCGGGACGGCTGCCCGGCCGGGTGCCTCGGCGTCCAGGGCTTCCTGGCCGCCGGGCACCTCGGGCAGAGCGCCGCCGACGCGCTCGCCGCGTGGCGCGACGACAACCGCGCCCACCTCCGCGACCGCTTCCGACGCGCCGTCGACGAGGGCGACCTGCCCGCCGGCACCGACCCGGACACCCTCGCCCGCTACCTCATGACCCTGGCGAACGGCATCGCGGTCCAGGCGGCCACGGGCGCCACCCGCGACGAACTCCACCGGGTCGCGGACGCCGCCCTCCGCAACTGGCCGCCCGCCTGAGCGCCCGTCCCGGGAGCGGCACCCCGACCACCGACACCTAGGCTGACCACATGATCCACTACACGGACGCCGAGAGCCGGGCCCTGCGGGAGGCCGTGTTCGGCGTGATGATCCTGGTGTCCCACGCCGACCCCGGCCCGGTGATCGAGGAGCGCTACGCGGGCCTGCGCGCCCTGAAGAACCTCTCGCCGGAGCTGCGCACCGTCCTGCACGCCTCCCGCGTGGACCTCTCGACGATCGCCGAGGCGGAGCTGGAGGGGCGGGTCCTGGCGGCGCTGCGCACGTCGGCGGAGGTCCTCGCCGCGAAGTCCCCCGCCGACGCCGCCTCGTTCCCGCGGGCCGTGGAGGCGATCTGCCACGAGGTGGCCGAGGCCGACGGCCAGGTGGCCGAGGTGGAGACCGCCGTGATCGAGAAGGTGCGGGCGGCCCTGGGCGGCTGACCCCGCCCGGGCGGACGACTTCCGCCGGGTGACGCAGGCGTGCCTGGCCGTGACCCGCTGCACCGGCATCACCGCCCCGGGGCATCCGCGAGCCGGGGCTCCAGCGGCCTGGTCATGACCGCCCGCCCCGACGGCAACGGCAACGCGTTCGGCCTACCGTCCAGCACGGCGGCAACCGGAACCGGCCGGCCCCCTCCACCCGGGTGGGGTGACCTCCCGCGTGGTCGGGGGCGTTCGTTGCCCGAACGCACCCGACCACGCGCCGTAAGATCGTCCTCACGTTGACGAACCGCCCGGAAGTGGGACGCTGGTGGGCGTGCACGGCGTCCCCGACCCCAGGTCCGCCCACCGCTTCCGCCTGCTCCTGGTCGAGGACGACCGCGAACTGCTGGAGCTGCTCTCCGACTCGCTGCGGGGCGAGGGATACGCCGTGGACGTGGCCGCGGACGGGCACCGCGGGCTGCACCTCGGGCTCACCCGCCCCTACGACGTGGTGGTCATCGACCGCGGCCTGCCCGCCCTCGACGGGCTCGACCTCCTGGTGCGGCTGCGGTCGAGGTCCGTGCGGGCCCGCGCGCTGGTGCTCAGCGCGCTGGGCACCGTGCACGACCGGATCGACGGGCTCGACGCGGGCGCCGACGACTACCTGGTGAAGCCGTTCGACCTGGACGAGCTGAGCGCGCGGCTGCGGGCGCTGTGCCGGCGGGGGCTGGAGCCGAACGACTCGCTGCGGATCGGCGCCGCGCGCCTCGACCTCGTGGAGCGGGAGGTGGTGCTGGCCGACGGCGACCGGGTGCCGCTGACGGCGCGGGAGTTCGCGCTGCTGCGGGTGCTCGCGGCGCGCCCGGACACCGTGCACACGCGGGCGGCGCTTCGGCGGACCGTCTTCCGGGACGCCCCCTCCCCCTCCATTGTGGACACGTACGTGCACTACCTGCGGGCCAAGGTCGGCCGTTCGGCGGTGCACACGGTGAAAGGGCTCGGCTACCGCTTGGGGGTGTTGTGAGCCGGTCGTGGGACGAGGCCGAACGCGCGGTCGTCCTGCGGGCGCGCCTGCGGGTCAGCGTGCTGGTGGCGCTGGCGATCACGGTGCTGGTCGCGTGCGTCGGCGGCATCGCCTACGCCGTCGTGGCGCACGCCCAGGACGCGCAGGTGCGGCGCGAGCTGCGGTACAGCGCCGAGCACACGACACCGCAGGCCCCGCCGGGCTGCACGTGGCTGTTCACCTCGGACGGCGGCGCGGTCGAGACCGGCCTGCCGCCCGTGCCGCCGGGCTTCCCGCTGCGCGACGACCTCGACGCGGTGCTGGCGTCGGGCGGCGTGGTGGAGCGCGCCGTCGAGCGCAACGGCACCGAGTACCTGGTGCTCACCCAGCCGGGCCGCGGGGGCGGCGCGGTGCAGGCGGTGTTCGACACCCGCTACCAGGTCGCCGACCGGCGGCACCTGCTGCTGGCGCTGGCGGTCGCGGAGCTGGGCGGCCTGCTCGCGGCGGCCCTCACGGGGCTGCTGGTGGGCAGGCGCGCGGTCGCGCCCCTGGCGGAGGCGCTGACCAGGCAGCGGCGGTTCGTCACCGACGCGAGCCACGAGCTGCGGACCCCGATCGCGCGGGCGTACACGCGGGCGCAGCTGCTCGCGCGCCGGGCCGCGGCGGCGGACCTGCCCGACGACCACCGCGACGGCCTGGACAAGCTCGTCGGCTCGATCCGCGGGCTCGGGGACGTGGTGGACGACCTGCTGCTGTCGGCGCTGCTGAGCGAGCAGTCCGCCGGCCCCGGCGGGCGGGCGGTCGACCTGGCCGCGCTGGCGGAGTCCGCGGTGGCGGCGGAGGGCGACCGGGCGGGCGAACGGCGGATCGCGCTGGCCGTCGAACGCCCCGCCGGGCCGCTGGTCGTGACCGGTGTCGAGACCGCGCTGCGGCGCGCGGTCGCCGAGCTGCTGGCGAACGCGGTGCGCCACACCCCGGCGGGCGGGCGGATCGACGTGCGCCTCGGGCGGGGCCGCGGCGGGTGCGTGGAGCTGACCGTGGCGGACACCGGCGAGGGGTTCGACCCGGTGGAGGCCGACCGGATCTTCGACCGGTTCCACCGCGGGCCGGGCGGGACGGGCGGGACGGAGCGGCGCTCCGGGCTGGGCCTCGCGCTGCTCCGCGAGGTGGTCACCGGCCACGGCGGCACGGTCGAGGCGTCCGGCGACCCCGGCCGGGGCGCCCGCTTCACGCTGCGCCTGCCGGCCGCGCGCGACACCCCGACCGACACCTCGATCGGCACCGGGCCCGACACCGCGCCCACCCCGGGCGCCGCGCCGGGGGTCAACGCCGGGAACCGGTGACCAGGTCGGCGGCGAGGCGGACGTCGGCGTCCAGCGGCCGGTCGGGGTCGACGGGCGGGATCGCGTCGGCGAGGGTGTCGAACAGCGCGGCGCAGGCGGGCGCGGTGGGCCGCCTGCCGCCCACGTGCACGGCCTGCCGCAGGCCGAGCGCGAGCGAGCCGCACAGCAGCCGGAGCAGCTCGGCGAGGTCCTGGGCGCGCAGCGCGGCCTGGGTGCCGAACGGCACCACGTCCTGGTTGTGCAGGTTGGTGGGCAGGCTCTGGGTGCTCGCGGGCACGGCGGCGCGGCGGATCTCGGCGACGAAGGCGGTGGTGGCGAGCTGCACGCCCTGCAACCCGTGCTGCTGCCCCGGTCCCGCGGCCAGCATCGGCGGCAGGCCGGTGTTGCGGACCGGGTCGACGAGCAGGTCGAGCTGGCGCTCCGCGAGGTTGCCCAGCGACGCGGTGACCATGGCCAGCACGTCGGCGGCGAACGCGGCCGGCTGGCCGAAGAAGTTGCCGCCGTGCGCGACGAGGTCGTCTTCCGGGAAGAACAGCGGGTTGTCGCTGACCCCGGCCAGGTCGGCGGCGACGACGCCGTCGACGTAGCGCAGCGCGTCCTCCGCCGCGCCGAGCAGCTGCGGGGAGCAGCGGATGCTGTAGGGCTCCTGGAGCGCGCGGTTGCCCGTCGGCGTGGTGCCGGCGAGGGTGGCGCGCATCCGGTCGGCGGCGGTGACCGCACCGGGGTGGCCGTACGCGGCGACCAGGCGCGGTTCGAGGAACGCCGGGTCGGCGCCCAGGACGTCCACCAGCAGGCAGGTGAGGTCCTGGAGCGCGAGGTGCGCGGCCCGGACGTCGGCGAGCGCGAGGGCGGTGGCCGCGGTGGTGACGGAGGTGCCGTTGACCAGCGCCAGCGCGTCGCGGCCGTCGAGGGTGAGCGGTGTGAGGCCGGTGCGGCGCAGGGCCTCGTCCGCGGGCAGCCGCTCGCCGTCGACGTAGGCGTGGCCCCGGCCGCGCAGGGCCTGGGTGGCGTAGGCGAGCGGGATGAGGTCGCCGCTCGCGCCGACCGACCCGTACCTCGGGATCGCCGGGGTGAACGTGGTCGCGAACATCGCGGCGAGGCCGTCGACGACGTGCGCGGACACCCCGGACACGCCCTGGGCGAGCGACCACGCCCGCACCAGCAGCGCGGCGCGGGCGGTGCCGGCCGGGAGGTCCGGCCCCTGCCCCGCGCCGAGGTGCGCCAGGGTGTTGTCGCACTGGTCGGCCTCGTCGGCGCGGCCGGCGAACCCGATGAGCGCGCCGAACCCGGTCTTGGCGCCGTAGACGGGCCGCTCGTCGTCGGCCAGCACCGTGCGCAGGAACTCGCGGCCCCGGTCGAGCCGCGCCCGCACGCCCGGGCCGACGAGCACCGGGAGCGGTGCCGCCGCGCGGCGGAGGTCGTCGGCGCTCAGCGGCGCGCCGAGGTCCACGGGGGTGCCGGTCGCGGTGCCGGTGGTGGTCGTCGTCACGCCACCGACCGTAGGCAGTCGATCTCAGCGTGTTCTGAGATCGCGTGGGTAGCTTCCCGGCACATGGCGCACGACCAGCTGATCACCGGAGCGGGACCGACCGGGTCGCGGCAGCGGTCCGCGGTGGCGGACGACGCGGAGGGCCCGGGGGGACACCGGGACGCCGGGCCGTTCCCGCGCGCGGTGCTCGACGCCCTGGCCGCCGGCGCGGACCGGCCGGTGTTCGAGCACGGCGACCGCGCGGTCACCGGCGGGGAGCTGCTCGACCTCGTCGCGCGGGTCGCGGCCGGGCTGCGGGCGCGGGACGTGGGCCCGGGTGACGGCGTCGCCCTCCTGCTCGGTGTCACCCCGGAGGCGTTCGCGGTGATCCTCGCCGCCCACGCGGTGGGCGCCAGGGTGGTGGGCGTGCGGCCGGGCCTGACCGACGAGCAGGTGCGCCACCTGCTCGGCCTGGACATCGCCGCCGCGGTCACCGACTCGGGTGCGAGGTACGCGCCGCGCACGCTCACCGTCGACGAGCTGTGCGCGGCCCGCGCCGACGACGGCCCGCTGCGGCTCGGCGGCCGGCCGGCGGACGTGGCCCGGCTGATCCACACCAGCGGCAGCACGGGGACGCCCAAGGCGTGCGCGCAGACCTACGCCGCGATGACGGCCGCGTGGACCGCGCGCCCGGCGGCGTGGCCGCCCGCGATCCGCGAGCTGGCGTCCCGGCTGGACCGCCACCTGGTGTTCGGGACGCTGTCGAGCCAGGTGATGTTCGAGTACGCGGTGCTGACCGTCACCGCCGGCGGCACGGTCGTCGTCGCCGACCGACCCGTGCTGCCCGACGCGATCACCCGCCACCGCGCCTCGTCGAGCGTGATCACCGTGCCGCGCCTGACCGGGCTGGTGGCGGCCCAGCGCCGCGCCCCGGCCGACCTGTCGACGGTGCGCGCCCTGATGGTGTCCGGGTCACCGCTGACCCCCGACCGCCACCGCGAGGCGCTGGACGTGCTGGGCCCGGTCGTGTTCCACGGCTACGGCCAGAGCGAGACCGGCACGATCGCGATGGCCACCCCGGACGACGAACCGGGTTCGGTGGGCACGCCCGCGGTGGAGGTCGAGGTGCGCGCCCCGGACGGCTCGGTCCTCCCGGCGGGGGTGGACGGCGAGCTGTTCGTGCGCGCCCCCGCGCAGGCCGGCGCCTACTGGGCGGACCCGGAGCAGTCGGCCGAGGTCTTCGTGGACGGCTGGGTCCGCACCCGCGACCTCGGCCGGCTGGACGCGCGGGGCCGGCTGCACCTGACCGGCCGGACCCGGGACGTGGTGATCGTCAACGCGAACCTGCACTACGCGGGCCCGATCGAACGGGTCGTCGCCGAGCACCCGGACGTGGCCGAGGCGTACGTGGTCGCCGTGCCCGACGAGGGCACCGGCGAGGCGGTGCACGCGTTCGTCGTGCCGACGGCGGGCCGGACGCCCGACCTGGACTCGCTGCGCGCCCTGGTCACCGCCCGCCTGGGCGCGGCGTGCGCCCCGGCGCGGCTGACCGTGATCGCCGAGCCGCCGGTGGCGCCGAGCGGCAAACCGGACAAGCGCCTGCTGCTGTCCTCCGGGAACCCCCCGGCGGGTCGGGAGCCGGCGGGTCAGGAATCGGCGGGTCAGGAATCGGCGGCGAGGGCCGCGGGCAGGTCCGGGTAGAGGTCGAGGACATGGTCCAGGCGCGCGGCGCGCAGGGCCCTCAGGGGGCTGCGCGCCGGGGCGACCACGCGCAGCGGGGTGTGCCGGCGCTCGCCGAGCTGGTGGTGCTCCACCAGCAGCGCCATGCCGATCGAGGCGCAGAAACCGACGTCGGTCAGGTCCACCACGACGGGCACGGCGGCGGTCGCGGCCTCGGCGAGGGCCGCGGTCGAGTGCTCGCGGAGCAGGGCGACGGTGGTGCTGTCCACCTCGCCGGACACGTGCACGACGACCGCGTCGTCGCGGCGCTCGCGGGACACCCGCAGCTGTTCGTGGTGGTGTTCTCCGTGGGTCACGACATCGCCTCCCTCACGAACCGCGCCGGGGACGGCCGGGCGGGTCCGGACGACCCGCCACCCGGGTGGTCTTCCCCGCACGGGCGAATCCCATGCACCCGGTCCCGGCCTCGCCCCCAACGGCTCACCGGCGCCGGCTCAGCCGACGGGGCGTTCCCCCGCGACCGCGCCGGACTCGGGGCCGGGGACCGGCCGCGCCCGGTCGCCCGCGGCGCCGGAGCCCGCGACCCAGTCCGCACCCAGCCTGGTGCGGCGGGGGTTGGCGACTTCCTGACCGGTGTGTGCTTCGTGCATAGGTCCTCCAAGTGACAACATCACGCACCCGAATTGGTACTCGGGAACGGCTCGTGGCAAACGATGAGGTGCGTCACCCCGCCCACCGGAGCACTGGTCGCGCCGGTGCCGGGTGATCCATTGTGCCTGACGCCACACGGTGACCGGCACCGGGGCACGACTCCGGCACCGCGCGGCTCAGCGCAGTTCCTGGATGCGGACCAGGTTGCCCGCAGGGTCGCGGAAGGCGCAGTCGCGGACGCCGCACGGCTGCTCGGTCGGCTCCCGCACGACCTCGGCGTCGCCGGCCCGCACCTTCTCGAACGTCTCGTCGAGGTCCGGCGTGGCCGGCAGGACGGACGTGCCGGGCTGCCCGACGGGGCCGACCGTGATCCACCGCACCCGGCCCCGCCCGACGTGATCGTGGTGGGGAGCCGGCCGGGGAGGGCCGCCGAGGTGCTGCGCCGGGCGTGAGGAGGAGCCTCGCACCCGCGCCGCTGCGGCCTCCCCGGCCGGCGCGGGAGCGGTCAGCCGAGCACCAGCCGGGGCCAGTGCGCGAACTCCGCCAGCAGCGCCCGGTCGTGGGTGGCCACGACCACGGCCGCCGCGGTGGTGGCCACCGCCCCGGTCAGCTCGTCGACGAGGGCGGGCGACAGGTGGTTGGTCGGCTCGTCGAAGATCACCAGGTCCGGGCGGGTCGCCAGGCACAGCGCCAGGTCCAGCCGCCGCTGCTGCCCGGACGACAGCCTGGCCACCGGGGTGCGCGCGGCCTCCGCGTCGAGCAGGCCGGAGGCGGTCGGCGAGCCGGGCGCGCCCTGCCGCTCGAACAGCTGGTGGGCGGTCAGCTCACCGGGCCGGTCCGGGACCTCCTGGGCGACCAGTTCGACCCGTGCGCCCGGCAGGTGCCGGACCGCGCCGCCGCCGGGCGGCAGCACCCCGGCGAGCACGGCCAGCAGCGTGGACTTGCCGGTGCCGTTACCGCCGGTGACGAGCAGCCGGTCGCCGCCGTCCAGGGTGAGGCTGACCGGCCGGTCGAGGCGACCGGGCACCGTCACCCCCTCCGCCCGGAGCAGCCCCGCGCCGGGACGGGTGCCCGACTCGGGCCAGCGCAGCGACAGCGGCGGCTCGGGCACGGTGACCCGGTGCGCGTCCAACGCCTCCCGCGCCCGGTTGAGCGCCTGCACGACGCCCGGCGCGCGGGACTGCCGCTGGTGCCTGCCGGTGCCCTTGTCCGGCCGCCACCCGGTGTCGAGGCGGGACCTGGCCCGGTCCAGCGCGCCGGCCAGGTCGTGCTGCTCGGCCTGCTGCTCCTCGTACTCCTGCACCCACCGCGCGCGGTCGCGGCGGCGGCCCTCCCGCCAGGCGGGGTAACCGCCCGCGTACCGGCGCGGTCGGCCGTCCTGGCTGGGGTCCAGGTCGAGGAACTCGCGGGCCACGTCGCCCAGCAGCGCGCGGTCGTGGCTGACGAGGGCCACCCCGCCCCGGTGGGCGCGCAGCCGGTCGGTGAGGAAGGCGAGGCCGTCGGCGTCGAGGTGGTTGCCGGGCTCGTCGAGCAGCAGGAGGTCGTGCGCCGCGCCGAGCAGGCAGGCCAGGCGCACGCGGTAGCGCTGCCCGACCGACAGGGTGCGCAGCTCGCGGTCCCGGTCGGCGCACGCGTTCAGCCCGGCCAGGGCCACGTCGAGGCGGCGCTCGGCGTCCCAGGCGTCCAGGCGGGTGGCCCGGTCCAGCGCGCGGCCGTACCGCTCGTCGGCGTCGTGGGCGCCCCGGGCGAGGTCGTCGGTGGCCGCGTCGAGCGCGCGCAGGGCGGCGCGGGCGGCGTGCAGGGCCTCGTCGGTCAGCGAGCCGACCGTCTCGCCGGGGCCGGCGTGCAGGACCTGCCGGGCGAGGCCGATCGTGCCCGCGCGGTGCACGGAGCCGCGGTCGGGGACGCGCAGCCCGGCGAGGACGTGCAGCAACGTGGTCTTGCCGCGCCCGTTCTCGCCGACGATCGCCAGGCGGGACCGGGCGGACACGGTGACGGAGACGTCGGTGAACAGCGCCCGACCGCCCAGGGTGACGGACACGGAGTCGGCGCGCAGGTGTGGTGAGGTGGACAAGCGAATGCTCCGCAGCTCTCGGTGGAGCCGGGCAGCACGCAGCGGCGCCGCCCGGCGAGTGGCCGGAACGGCGGGCAGGGAGGGGTCCTCGGTGCGCCGCCGTCAGCGGGCGGAGCGGGGCCTCATCGCCGCGCGCATGGCGGCGTAGCCGGAGCAGGAGCACATGGCGACCAGGCTAGTCCGCCCGCCGGACGGGCCCAACCGATTTACGGCCACCACGGCCCACCGGGCGCGAGGAGCGTGCGGCCGGTGTCGGCGGTGCGGGTGGCGGGCACCCGCCGGTCCTCGCGACCAGGGCGAGCACCATCGTGACGCCCCCGGGAGGCGTCCCGCACGACCGCGCGGGACGCCCCCGTGCCGGCTACACGAACCGCCAGAGGTGGTCGGCGGTGCCGTTGTCGTCCCACAGCACGACCTGCGCGCCGCGCGCCGTGGACGCGCCGGTCACGCCGAGCACCCGGCCGCCGTTGGCGCACTGGACGCGGAAGTACCCGTCGGCGCCGTAGCGCAACCGCCAGCGGTGGTCGGCGGTGCCGTTGTCCGCCCACTGGAGGACCCGCGCGCCGTTGGCGTTGGCCCCGTTCTCCACGCCCAGCACCTTGCCGCTGTGGGAGTTGCGCAGCCGGAAGTAACCGTCGGGGTCCAGCACGGCGGTCCACAGGTGGTCGGCCGTGCCGCTGTCGTCCCACTGCACGACCGCGCCGCCGTCGGCGGTGGACATGTCCTGCACGCCCAGCACCAGCCCGCTGGCGCGGTTCTGCACGCGGCGGGCGCCCGTGGGCACGAACCGCCACCGGTTGTCGGCGCTGCCGTTGTCCGGGTCCTGCACGGCCTGCGCGCCCTGCGCGGTGGAGCCGTTCAGGATGCCGAGCAGCTTGCCGCTGTTCGCGTTGCGCAGCCTGTGCGTGCCGTCGCCGTTGTCGACGACGGTCCAGCGGTGGTCGGCGGTGCCCGTGTCGGACCACTGGAGGACGCGGGCGTTGTCGGCGGTGGACATGTCCTGCACGCCGAGCACCTTGCCGCTGTTCGCGTTGCGCAGCCGGACGTAGGAGCCGTCGACGACCACCGACCAGTCGTGGTCGGCGGTGCCGGTGTCGCCCCACTGCACGGCCAGGCCGCCGTCGGCGGTGGACATGTCCTGCACGCCCAGCACGAGGCCGCTGGCCGCGTTGAACAGCCGGTAGCCGCTCCCGGTGCCACCACCGCCGCCGCCGGTGTTCCAGTAGACGGTGTAGTTGTGGCCGTGCGCGTCGTAGAACGGGCCGAGGTTCACGCTCGCACCGTCCGCCTGCGCGGTGAACGCGAGCGTCGAGGTGCCGGTGCGGGTGACGGACGCGGTGTTCAGCGACGGCAGCCGGGACAGCGCCGCGGCGCCGTAGTTGCCCGACAGCACGACCGGGCCGTACAGGAGCGCGACGACGTTCGGGTTGTCGTTGGCGGGCTGCACGACCACCCGCATCGGCAGCCGGACCGTCACCACGTCACCGGAGGTCCACGACCGGGTGAGGCTCGCGTAGCTGCCGGGCGTGGTGGCGATGCCCTGCGCGACGCCGTTGACGCTGATCGTCGCCCCGCTCGTCCACGCCGGGACGCGCACGCGCATCGTCCACGACCCGCCCGCGTTGCCGGTGACGGTCAGCGTCGTGGTGTCCGACACCGGGAAGGTCGTGCTCTGGGTGACCGTGATGCCGCGCTCCGACCAGTTCAGCACGGACGGCGTGAACAGGTTGACCGTGAGCGTGGTGCCGTCGCGGAAGTAGACCGAGTTCGCCAGCGCCGTGTTGACCTCCAGGGCGGTGCCCTGGCAGCACCAGAACGTGCCGTAGTCGGTGCTCCAGTTGCCGCCGCCCCACGCCGGGCCGGTGTTGCCGCGCCGGTGGCCGGGGTTGAGACCGGTGAAGTAGCAGATGTGCCCGTGCGGGTCGGCCGGGTTCTGCTGCCCGATCAGGTGGTTGAGCAGGGCGCGCTCGTAGAAGTCGAAGTAGGCCGACCGGTTCGGGTCGAGCAGCCACAGCTCGCGGGTCAGCTTGAGCATGTTGTAGGTGTTGCACGCCTCGGCCGTGTCGGTGTTGAGGTAGGCCGCGATGGCGTTGGGCGCGCGGAAGTGCTCGGCCTGGCTGTTGCCGCCGATGACGTAGGTGTGCGCGCCGACGGTGATGTTCCACGCGTTGGTGGCGATGTCGCGGTAGCGGGTGGTGCCGGTGGCCTTGTACTCGCGCGCCGCCCCGATCCACTTGGGCACCTGCGTGTTCGCGTGCAGGCCGTTGAGCCGGTCCTGGTTGGCAGCCAGCGGGTCGAACACGGCGGCGTGGTCGAACCGCTGCGCCGTCGCCAGCCACCGCGCGTCACCGGTCTGCTGGTAGAGGTCGGCGAGCACCGCGTTCATGCCGCCGAACTCGGTGCCCAGCACGCGCTGCATCTGGCTGTAGGACAGCCGGGCGGTGCGCCAGTCCACCCAGCCGGCGAACCGCAGCAGCACGTCGCGGGCCTGCGTGTTGCCGACGTACCGCCACACGTCGAGCAGGCCGGCCAGCGTCTTGTGCAGCGAGTAGTACGACACCGACTTCGGGCTGCCCGCCTCCATCGCGTCGAAGTCGGACTCGGGGAAGCCGGACAGGTAGCCGGCGGTGAACCCGGCCGCGGCGTTGTTCGCCTGGCACTTGGCCAGCTCCGCGACCACGAGGTTGGCCCGGTCGCGGCACGTGGTGTCGCCCAGCACCGCCCACGCCTGGGCCCACGCGCTGAGGAAGTGCCCCTGGCTGTGCGTGCGGAACGGGAAGTTCGGCGCCTCCCAGCCGCCGAGCGCCGCCGCGCCGTTGGTGGGGAGGCGGTGGTTGGCGCGGAAGTTGTAGAGCAGGCGGTTGACGTCGATGAACTTCAGGTAGGACAGCGTGCGGCTCTGGTTGTCCATCCAGCGGCCCGCGGTCAGGCGGACCTGGCCGAGGTCGAAGGCGGACGCCGACACGCCGATGTCGGCCCGGACCGGGGGGACGGTCGCCGCCCCCGCGGTTCCCGGGACCAGGCCGGGCGCGGTGGTCGCGACGGCGGCGACACCCGCGGCCTGCAACAAGCGGCGGCGGCTGAAGGATGAGGACGACATGGGGCTCCCGTGGTCTGCTGCGTCGGGAGACCGCGTCGAACGCGGGGTTCCAGCACGGTGATCGAGGGTGAGCCGCCGAGTCCCGCCGCCCGGGTTCGGCGTGGCACGTTCTCGCGCACTCGTCGCACAGCGTCCCCATCGTCATCGTCGACGTTCGGTGGAGCGGCCTCTGGTGCGCTCCAACCTAGCCACGGCCCGGACGGGCAGTCAACGCTGGGAGCACGGAAATTGTGAGCGCTAACTTTAGCACTTCGGCGCTGCTGGGCCGGCGAACGCCGTTCGAACTGCTCAGCGGTTGTGAACGTGCACAGCAAGGTGCGCAGAGCGTGGTCGTGCTCCGCCCGTGCTCGGGGCGGGTCCCGTCAGCCCTTGAGGCCGTAGAAGCGCACCGCCGAGTTCGGCGCCAGGCCGATCCGCCGGTACACGGGCGCGCCGGCCGCGGTCGCGTGCAGGGTGGCGCGGGTCAGCCCGGTGGCCCGGTGGCCCTCGTGCAGCGCCTTGCGCGTCACCGCCTCGCCGTACCCCTCGCGCTGGTGGTCCGGGTCGGTGGCGACGAGCGCGACGAACAGGCGCCCCTCCGCCTCGACGGCCGCGGCGCACGTCACCGGTACGCCCTCCTTCAGACCCAGGTAGGCGTGGACGCGGTCCTTCCACAACGCGGAGCCGAGCAGCCCGTCACGGCCGTCCTCCAGCGGGAAGCCGTAGGCGCGCGAGTTGAGGTCGGCGTAGTCGCGCAGCTGCTCGTCCGAGGTCACGCGCGCGAACGTCAGGTCGGGGTGCTCCGGCTCGGCGCCGAACACCAGGTCGCCCGCCATGCCGGTGCCGGCGAAGGCGAAGGCGAGACCGGCCCGGTCGGCCGCCGCGTCCAGCCCGGCGCGCGCGTCGTCGGTCAGGAGGTCCTCGAAGAGCCACAGGAAACCGGGGCGCCGCTTCGAGCGCATGACCTCCGCCGCCTCGGCCAGGCGGCGCGCCGCGAGTTCCGCGTCCGCGCCGACCTCGGTCAGCGTGGCGCAGTTCCAGAACGCGAACCGGCTGTCGGCCCAGCGGACGGCGATGCCGGGGAGGTCCCGCACGTCGGCGTCGGGATCGCGGTCGAGGACCATGCCGCGCCAGACCAGCGCGAGCTGCTCCACCGACTCGGTCGAGTCCGCGAGATCCGCCACCGGTGCCCCCTGTCGGTCGTCGAGGAGGCGCATCCTACCGAGCGGGTGATCACCAGCGCGCGACGGAGCGCGGGGAGAACGGCCGCCCCCGTCGCGGTGCGCGCCCGGCTCAGGCGGGGCCCTCCAGGCCCTCGCGGAACCCGGCGGCGGGTCGGGCCGGGCCGAAGTGCGGGCCGGTGCCCAGCTCCGCACCGGCCTCCCGCCACCAGTCCGCCTGCTCCGCCGTGCCGACGCCGTCGACGACGACGGTGACCCCGGCGTCGCGCAGCACGGGCACCACGGCGCGCGCGTAACCGGCGCCGTCCCTGTCCCGCAGGTCCACCAGGCGCGCGGCCACCCGGACCGAGCGGACGCCGAAGTCCTGCGCGGCGGCCAGGTCGTCCGGCCCCAGGCCGAAGTCCTCCAGCGCCGTCCGCACGCCCATCTCGGCCAGCACGCCGAGGTTGTCCGCCACCTCGGGCACCGCGACCACGCCCACCGGCACGCCGACCACCAGCCGGTCCGCCGGCAGGCCGGTGCCGTCCAGGACCCGCACCACCCGGGACACGAGGTCCGCGTCGGACGCCTGGTGCGCGGTCAGGGCGACGGTCAGCGGCGGCGCGGAGCCGTCGCGCCGCCCCCACCACCGGACCTGACCGGCGGCGGTGGCGAGCAGCCACTCGCCCAGCGGCAGGATGAGGCCCGTCCCCTCGGCGAGGCCCACGCACCGCTCGTGCGGGACGTGCCCTTCCGGCCGCGCCCAGTGCAGCACCGCTTCCGCACCCGCGACGACACCGTCGGCCAGCCGCGCCACCGGCCGGTACCGGACGTCGATCTCGCCCTGCTCCCAGGCGCCGGGCATGCCGACGGCCAGCGCGTGCGCGGACCGGTCGGCCATGTCCTGCTCCGGGTCGAACAGCGTCCACTGCCCGCGCCGCCCGCTCTTGGCCCGGCGCAGCGCCTGGTCGGCCGCGCGCAGCAGCTCGGTGTGGTCCTGGTCGCGCGACGAGCCGCGCGCCACGCCGATCGACGCGGACACCGCCAGGCCGTGCCCGTCGACGTACACGGGTTCGGCCAGCTCCCGGTTGACGGCGGCCACGGTGCTGGCGATGTCCGGGGTGCTCGCCGTGTTCTCCACGAGGACGCCGAACTCGTCGCCGTCGAACCGGGCGACCATCGCCTTCTCCAGCGCCAGCAGGGACTGCAACCGCTGCGCGACGTGCACCAGCAGCCGCTCGCCGGCGCGCCACCCGAGGCTGTCGCACACCATGCCGAACGCGTCCAGGTCGAGGTGCAGCAGCGTCACGCCGTGCACCGGGTCGGCGCGGCGCACCGCGCTCTCCAGGTGGCTGCTGAAGAACTGCCGGTTCGGCAGGCCGGTGAGCACGTCGTGCAGCGCCTGCCGGTTCAGCTCGCCCTGGAGCAGCGCCAGCTCGGTGCCGTCCTCGACGACCACCACGAAGTGGCCCGGACCGCCGTCGGCGTCGCGCAGCAGGGAGGCGGTCAGCGAGATCCGGGCGACGTCGCCGTTCCTGCGCAGCAACCGCTGCGACTGCCGGACGCGGTCCTGCCCGCCCTCCTCGACGGCCCGCATCGCGGCGCGCAGCATCCCGACCACCTCCGGGTGCACGAGGTCGAACAGGGTCAGGTCGGCCAGTTCGGCGGCGGTGCGGTCGAGGATGTCGCAGATCGCGCCGTTGGCGCGCACGATCCGCCCGTCCGGGGCGACGATCGCGATGCCGCTCGACGACGACGTGGCCACCTCGTCGAAGCGGGCCTGGCTCTCCCGCAGGTTCCACTTGGCGTCGCGCACGGCCTTGAGCAGCGACAGCTGCATCCGTTCCTGCTGCTCGAACACCGTGCGCCGGTTCGCCACCAGGAACCCGGTGGCCAGCGCGCCGATCGCGAGCGCGATCCGGTCCGCGCGGGCGGCGACCGGCTGGAACTCGGGCAGCGCCGGGAGCCCCTTGCCGAGAACCTCGGCGGTGCAGCGCAGCCCTTCCTCGCCGACGTACCCCAGGGCGACGACGCGTTCGCCGACCCGCTCGACCGCGGCGGCGTCGAACGGGTCGCGGGCCACGGCGGAGCACACGGCGTCGAGCTGGTCGCGCAGTTCCCGGTCCAGCTCCTCCGTGCTCAGCGGGATCACCTCGACGCCGCCGAGCAGGTACGCCCACTTGCGCGCGAGGAGTTCCCGCGCGCGTGCGCCGCCCGGGTCGACCGGCCGGGGTTCGTGGGCGGGGCCTGGCTGCGGCATCGGGTCCTGACCTGCTTCGTCGGGGTCGGTCGCGGTCGTCGGGGTAGGTCGCGGTCGTCGAGGTCCGTCGCGGTCGGTGGGGTCCGTCGAGGTCGGACGCGGGTGGGGCGGGGGTCAGCGCTTCCGGCCGACGCCGCCGTAGATCACCGTGTTCATCTCCGGGGTGTCGGAGACGTCGCCGCGCCGGGTGGGCCGCCACGCCGCGCACCCGACCAGGCCGGGCTCGACCACCTCGAAGTCGCCGAACAGCCGCAGCACCTGCTCGTGCGGGCGCTCGGTGAGCCGGTCGGCGCTGCGGCTCTCCTGGATCAGGTCCGTCACCTCCGCCAGGCGCCGGTCCTGGCCGTCCGCGGTGACGTGGGTGATCGCCAGGTGGCTGCCGGGGACCAGTGCGTCGCGGTACCGCCCCATCAGCTTCCACGGGTCGTCCTCGTCCGGCACCCAGTGCAGCATCATCAGCACCAGCAGGCCGATGGGCCGGTCGAAGTCGAGCGTCCCGCGGGTCTCCGGGTGGTGCAGGACCGAGTCGGGGTCGCGCATGTCGCCCTGCACGACGGTGGCGCGGTCGTTGTCCGCCAGCAGCAGCTCGCTGTGCGCCACCGCGATCGGGTCCTTGTCGACGTACACGACCCGGCACGACGGGTCCTCGGTCTGGGCGACCTCGTGCACGTTGGCCACGGTCGGGATACCGGAACCGATGTCGAGGAACTGCGTGATCCCCTGGCCCACCATGTACCGGATCACCCTGCCGAGGAATGCCCTGTTCACGCGCGCGGCGGAACGCGCGTCCGGCATGACGCGCTCGACGTGGGCGGCCAGTTCGCGGTCCACCGCGAAGTTGTGGGCGCCGCCGAGCAGGTAGTCGTAGGTGCGGGCCATGCTCGGCACGGAAACGTCGACGCCCTGCGGAATCCACTCGCGCTGGGTCACCGCGAACACCCCATTTCATCATCGAGTGCATCATCCTAGCCGCCGACCGGTGGCCCCCATTACCCCGTCGGAGTGGACGAGACCACCCGTTCAGGCGCTGTCCCCCTCACCTGAACGGCTTCTATCGTGGCGCATCCACTTGAATTCGGCGAGGAGCGGACATGCCTGTCCCGGTGGCCCCGGGCCGTCTCCCCCTGCTCGGCCACAGCTTATCGATGTTGCGTCGCCGCCATGAGTTCACCGCATCTTTGCGGAAAAGCGGCGACATCGTGCGGATTGACCTCGGAACGACGCCGGCCTATTTCGTGACAAGTCCTCGACTTGTTCACGAACTGCTGGTCTCGAAGGGTTCGTCGTTCCGGAAAGGCGCGTTGTACGACAAGTTCCGACCGATCTTCGGCAACGGCCTGGCCACGTCCGACGGTGCTTTCCACCGCCGCCAGCGCCGGATGGTGCGGCCCGCGTTCCACGGCGAGCGCCTCGTCCGCCACGCCGAGGTCATGGCCCGCGCGGCGGCCGACCTGACGGCGGCGTGGCGGCCCGGCCAGGTGCGCGCGGTCGAGGAGGACACCCAGGCGCTCGCCGTCACCGTGGTGGGCGAGGCGCTGTTCTCCACCGAGATGGGGCAGCGCGCGGTCGAGGAGGTGCGCCGGTCCATCTTCACCGTGCTCAAGCACGGCATGGTCCGCGCCGTCGCGCCCTCGTTCGTCGAGAAGCTGCCCCTGCGCGGCAACCGGGAGTTCGACGCCGCCACCGGGCGGCTGCGCTCGATCGTGCTCGACGTCGTGCGCGGGTGGCGGGAGGCGGGCACCGACCGCGGCGACCTGCTGTCGGTGCTGCTCCTGGCCCGGGACGCGGACAGCGGCGCGGGCATGTCCGACGAGCAGGTGCACGACGAGGTCATGACGCTGCTCGTCGGCGGCATCGAGACCACCGCGCTGGCGCTGGCCTGGACGTTCCACGAACTCGGCCGGCACCCGGAGGTCGAGCGCCGCGTCCACGCCGAGGTCGACGAGGTGCTGGGCGGGCGCGCACCCACCTTCGCCGACACCGGCCGGCTCACCTACCTCAACCGGGTCGTCAACGAGGTGCTGCGCCTGTACCCGGTCTGGTTCCTGATGCGGCGCACCCTCGTGCCGGTCGAGCTGGGCGGCGTGCGGCTGCCCGAGGGCGCCGAGGTGATCTACAGCCCGCACGCCCTGCACCACGACCCGGCGTCCTTCGAGGACCCGTACCGCTTCGACCCCGACCGCTGGTCGCCCGAGCGCGCCGCGACCGTCCCCAAGGGCGCGTTCGTCCCGTTCGGCGCGGGCTCGCGCCAGTGCGTCGGGAACCTGTTCGCCCGCGCCGAGATCCTCGTCACCGCCGCCACCGTCGCGGCCCGGTGGCGGCTGGTCCCCGTGCCGGGCAGGCCCGTGCGCGTCAAGTTCACGTCCGCCGCCTACCCCAGCGGGATGTTGATGACGGCGGTCCCCCGTGATCCGAGTTGGAGGTAGTCCCCCGTGGGTTGGTCGCGTTTCCGCCGGTTCGGCACCGTCCTGCTGCTCGTCGCCGGGGTCGGCCTCGCACCCGGCACGGCCGGCGCGGCGCAGACCACGTGCGAGGACGTGCGGGTGCCGGTGCGGATCGGCCTGCTGGCGCACTCGGTGCACGGCAGGCTGTGCGTACCGCCCGGCGCGACGACGGTGCAGGTCCTGGTGCCCGGCGGCACGTACACCGGCGCGTACTGGGACATCGGCTACGCCCCGGACAGCAGGTCGTACCGGCAGGCGGTGAACCGGGCCGGCATCGCCACCGTCGCCGTCGACCGGCTCGGCAGCGGGCGCAGTTCGAGGCCGCTGAGCGCGCTGGTCACCGTGTCGTCGCAGGCGAAGGCCGTGCACGAGGTCGTCCGGTCGCTGCGGCCGCGGTTCGACCGGGTGGTGCTCGTCGGTCACTCGATCGGCTCGGCGATCGCCACGACGGTGGCGGTCGCGTACCGCGACGTGGACGGCGTGGTGATCACCGGCCTCACCCACCGGATCAACCTGCCGGGCGCGGTGCCGGTCTTCACCACCCTGGTCCCGACCCTGCTGGACCCGAAGTTCGCCTGGCGCGGCCTGGAACCCGGCTACCTCACCACCACCGCCGGCAGCCGCTACTCGTCGTTCCACACGCCGGGCGCGGTGGACCCGGGCGCCATCGCCTTCGACGAGGCCACCAAGGACGTCGTCACGCCGACGGAGACCGTGGACACCGTCCTGGTCGGCAGCCTCGTCCCGCTGTCGAGGCTGATCACCGTGCCGGTCATGCTCGTGATGGGGAGCGGTGACGGCAACTTCTGCGGCCCGCCGCTCGGCGCGGACTGCTCGTCGGCCGAAGCGCTGCGCGCGTCGGAGGGGCGGTTCTACGCGCCCGAGGCGCGGCTGCGCACGCACGTCGTGCCCGGTTACGGCCACTCGCTCAACTTCTCCGCGAACGCCCCGGACTACCACCGGGCGGTCGTCGAGTGGACGAGGGCGATCGGCTGACCGCCCCGGTAGCCCCCGCACGCGCGGGGGCCACCGGGCCGTGCGGTCAGCGCCGTCCGGTCAGCGCCGCCGCTGCTTGGTGCCGCGCGCGGAGTCGGTGCAGACCTCGCCCACGTCGACCGTCTGGCCCCGGTCGACGAAGACGTCGGTCAGGCCGACCAGCCGCCCGTCGCGGTCGGTGCAGGTGAGGGTGTACGCCTCCTGCACGCCGTAGGTCGGGGGCACCGGGGAGGAGAACTCGACCTTGCCCGCGGCCCAGTCGTCCGGGTTGGCCGGGTCGACCTGGTCGTAGTTCACCAGGACCGCGGTGTACCGGCCGGCGGGCGGGTCGAGCAGGGTGGCGCGCTCGGAGTTCGTGCCGCCCTGCGCCGACTGCGTGACCACCTGGCCCGAGGCGTCGAGGACGAACAGGTCCCAGTCGGTGCGGGTGGACGTCCACGACACCGACACGTCGAACCGGCCGTTGTCCGCCGCGGGCAGCGCCTCGACGGTGAACGGGATGCTCTCGGCCACCGGGTTGCCGGGGAACGAGGTGTTCTCCGCGGGCACGCCGGGCGGGTTCGCCAGCGCGACCGCGGCCTGCGGCGGTGCCTGCGGGTCGCGGCCGTAGCGACCGGCCACGTACGGGCGCGTCGAGGGGTTGACCGACCAGGTGAACCGGCCGCCGGTGGACGCGTAGTTCGACTCGACGGTGTCGGTGACCTGGATCGGCGGCGCGGTGGTGCCGTCCGGCTGCCGCACCGGCGAGGTCGGCGTCCGGAACGTCTTGTGCACCTTCAGCCGGTGGCCGGCGGGCGCGCTGCCGACCAGCGTGGAGTGCGCGGCCGGGTCGGCGGCGTTGGCCAGCATCTCCAGGAACGCGCCCCGGTTGCCGCCCTTGCCCGCGCCCGCCGCGGGCGCCGCGCCGACGTACTCGGCGACGACCGCGTTCTCGAACGGCGGGTGGAAGCCGCCGGGATTGATCTCGAAGGTGAACCCGAAACCGCCGGTGGCCCAGTACGACCAGTCCTCGGTGGTGCCGCTCGTGTCGTACAGGCCCCACGACGGGATGCTGTCGTAGCCGTTGCGCGAGGCCATCCGGTCACCCAGCGCCTGGACGACCGGCTCCTCCAGCGGGGCGCGCACCGCGGCCACGCCCGGCGGGCGCAGCACCAGGTTGCCGTAGGTGTGCAGGGTGATCAGGTTGGTGACCGCCCGCGAGGAGACCAGCGCGCGGACGTTGCGGGTCTCCGGCTCGGAGAACGGCGCGGAACCGCGGAACGTCTCGCTGCTCCACGTGAGGCCCGCGCCCGCGCCGCCCCAGAAGCCGGCGTAGTTGCGGTTCGGGTCGGTGCCGCGCGCGGCACCGCCGGGGTTGGCCTTGCAGACGCCCGTGCGCAGCTGCGGCGGCGAGTCGTCCGCGCGGCAGTTCTTGCGCTTCATCTCGTAGTCGAACCGGGTGAAGTCGCCCTTCGGCTCGGCCTCGCGGGAGACGGAGAAGCCGTCCGCGTTGACGATCGGCACGACGACGTTGCGGGTCTTGACCACCTGCGAGCGGATCGCCTGGTCCCGGTGGTAGCCGTTGACCAGCTCGTGGGCCCACTCCATCGCGTGCTCGCCGGCCGGCCACTCGCGGGCGTGGTGCACGCCCATGAGCAGGTTGACGGGCTTGCCGTCGGCGGCGTTGTCCACGTCCTTGGCGATCTCGACGGCCACCACGTCACGGCCCTCGACGGTCGGCTCGGGCAGCGTGAACGCCCGCACCAGCCGGGGGTTGCCGCGGGCCAGCTCCTTCAGCTCGTACTCGTAGTCGTAGAGGTGCCGGTAGGAGGTGCGGCCGGAGGGCAGGCCCGACGCGCGGCCCCGGGAGGCGTACGCCCGGTCCTGCGCGGCGGCGTCGCGCGAGGTCCTGGACAGGTCGGGGTCCACCGTGGTGTGGGCCAGGCCGCTGGCGCGCAGGGTCTCGCGGTCCGCGTCCCCGGCGAGCACGACCTCGACGCCGGTGGCGTCGCCCTTCTCGGTGAGGTCCAGGTCGAGGCCGAGCAGGGTGTCCTTGTCCTCCTGGCGCGGCGTCTCCACGCGCACGACCTCGGCGCGTTCCGCGGCGGTCGGCGTGCCCTGCGGGGTGAGGGCGAGGAAGTCCACGCCCAGGGTGGCCGTCCGGGCCGGGCCGCCGTACCGGCACGCCTGCACGACGAGCTGCTGCCCGGCGGTCACGAAGCTCTCGGCCAGCTCGCGGCTGCGCAGCGCGGCGGACGCGGCCACGACCGCGCCGGTGGCCCGGTCGAACACGGCGAGGTCCCAGTCGCCCTCGCGGCCCGCGGCCGGCGTCAGGCGCGCCTGGACCAGGCCGACGACGTTCGAGGTGACCTCGCGCCGGTCCACCCCGGCCGTGCCGGGCGGCAGCAGGGCCGCGTGGCACGCCCTCGTCACCGCCTGGTCGGCCCGCACCTCCCTGTCCTGCGCCGACGCCGCGGGGACCGCGACACCGGCGAACGCGAGCCCGACCACGCCGACCGCGACGCCCGCTCGCACGACCGCCGCGGTGGATCTGTGCCTTGACCTCATAGTCGAACTCCGTTCGATCGTCCCACCAGGCGCTCGACGCTAGGGCACGGGAGGTGCGCCGGCCACGGCCGGAAGTAGGCGTCGGCGCCGCGCCGGTCCCGTTCGCGCTGACGAGCCGTTCACGCTTACGAGCGGCGTTCGTCTCTTTCTGCCCATTCGGGCACGGAAGAGGGCGCGGCCTTGCCACTATGGGTGCCGCTCATCGGCGACCACGCGCGTCGCCACGTCGGAAGCCCCCCGGAGGTCTTGTCGTGTCGGCCGAGTTCGACCAGCTCGTCGCCCAGTTCGAGCAGTTCCAGGCCAAGCTGCACCGGGTCGACCAGCAGGTGGCCGGCATCGGTGACATGCAGCGGGAACTGGCCGCGATGGAGGTGGTGGCCACGTCGCCGGACCGCGCGGTGACCGTGGTGGCGGGCCCGTCCGGGGCGATCAAGGACATCCGGCTGGCCGACCACGCGATGCGCCGCCCACCCCAGGCGCTGGCCGCCGCGCTGATGGCGACCCTGCGCCAGGCCGTCGCCGAGGCCGCGCGCCGTCAGGCGGGGATCGTGGAGAACGCGCTCGGCGACGACATGCACCTCACCGACCAGGTGCTGGAGACGCAGGCCGAGCTGTTCGGCGTGACGCCGCAGGAACTGCGCGCCATGACCGAGCAACCCCCCACCGGCCCGCCGCCGGTGGCTCCCCCGCCGCCCGGTCCCCCCGGTCCGCCGCCCGGCCCCCTCGGCCCGCCGCCCGGCCCGTCCGGCCCGCCCGTGGCCGGCCCCGGACCGCACCGGGTGCCGCCCGCACCGCCGACCCGCCCGACCCCGCCGCGCCGCCCCGCGCCGGTCGAGGAGCCGGACGACTTCTCGCAGCGCCGTTTCCTGCGGGACGACGACCGCTCCGCGCCGCCCCCGCCCCCCGCGCGCGACCAGGACGGCCGGTTCCTGAACCTCTACGACGACGAGGACCGGTGACGGTGCCCGATTTCAACGACCAGCGGAGGAGTGCACGGTGAGCGGCGGTTTCGACGTCAGCCCCCAGGAGCTGCGGACGTTCGCCGGCAAGCTCGACGGCCACCGCGCCACCGCCGGCGAGATCGCCGGCCTGGTGGCCAAGGCGGACGTGTCGAACAAGTCGTGGGGCGTCGTCGGCCTGTTCGTGAAGGACAGCTACACGGAGATGCTGAACGACCTGAATGACCTGTTCACCGCCATGCAGGAGGGCCTCCAGTCCGGTTCGGACAAGTTCACGGGCGCGGCGCAGGACTACGACGACCAGGAGGAGGCGGTCAAGCAGCTGCTGAACGGCCTCCAGGTCGAGCTGGACAACCAGTAGGGCGGGGACGAATCCACCATGGCGGAAGTGAAGACCACGGCCGGCGGCGTCGAGATCACCGTCGGCGAGAAGGACACCGGCCAGAAGATGGCGGAGGCCGCCCCCTTCTACGGCAACTACCTCAAGACCGCGGAGGCGCTGGGCAAGGCCCAGGAGAACGGCGGCGCGGAGGTGACCGGCCTGGCCTCCGAGGCGACCGGCCTGATCGGGTCGATCGGCACGTCAGCGCTCGGTATCGCGCTGGACCCGATCGGCTGGCTCGTCGGACAAGGGCTGAACTTCCTGATCAGCGTCGTGCAGCCGCTGGAGGACGCGATCCACTTCGTCAGCGGTGACGGTCCCGCGCTGGCCCAGGCGGCGGAGAACTTCGACGCCATCGCCAAGGGCGTGGCCGAGCTGCGCAAGAAGTTCGACGAGGACCTCCAGAACTCGGTGACCAGCTGGGGCGGGTCCGCTTCGGAGGCGGCCGGCACGAAGCTCGGCGAGTTCGCGAGCGGCATCGACGGCGTCGCCGGTCAGGCCGGCGAGCTGGCCCAGGTGCTCCAGATCTCCAGCATGATCATGACGATCGTCGAGGACTTCATCAAGGCGATCCTCACCGAGCTGATCACCTGGCTGGTCATGATCTGGATACCCGCGCTGGCGGCGGCCGTGCCCAGTTTCGGGGCCTCGACCGCCGCCGCGGGCGCGGCGACCGGCGTGCGGGTCGCCGCCACCGGCAGCCGGGTCGCCCGGATCGTGGCCAGGCTGAAGCAGTTCCTGACCAAGATCCTCGACTTCCTGCGGAACCTGAGCAAGCGGGTCGGGAACGTGAAGACCGCCTTCCAGCGCTCGATGGCCAACAAGCAGATCAGCCACGCCGTCGCGGTCGGCATGCGGGAGGGGAGGCTCCCGGGCAGCAACTCGCCGATGGTGAAGATCTGGGGCAAGGACGGCATGCTCGGCGAGCGGATGCAGGACGGGTTCGGCAAGTCCATGGTGGGTGCGGTCACCGACGCGGCGGCTTCACAGCTGGGGGTCGGCAGGGGCACCAACGCCGGGATCGACAAGCCGATCCGGAACTACGGTTCCGGCCAGAAGGCCGCCGACTACGACGACACGGGCACCGACCAGTCGAAGCAGCAGACCGAGGGGTACCTGGACATCTGATGGAATACGTCCTCGATCTCGCACCGCTCATCGCGATCATCCTCGGACTGCTCGGCCTCGTGTTCTGGTGGCGTTGGCGCAGCAACCGCAAGGAGCAGCGGGAGCACGCCGACGCACTGACCGCGCTCGCGACCACCCTCGGCGGGAGGGTGGTCGGTCCCGACGAAGCCCGCCCGTGGTCGGCCGAACTGCTGCCGCCGATGCAGTCGGACACCGAGGGCTTCATCGGTTGGTTGGGCACGGTCCGGCGGCCCCGCTTCGAAACGGCGCTGGACTTCCAGCGGGGTGGCTGGTCCGTGCGCGTGAGCGAGGCGTCGATGGAGAAGGCCACCTCGGACAGCTCCAACACGTTCTACGAGCACCGGGTCGAGGTGGCGACCTCGCTCCTGCCGGCGATGAAGATCTGCCGACGACTCCACGTCGGCTTCGGCGGCCGACCACTCAGCCCCGCCCAGGCCCAAGCCGCCGGACCGGCCGGCGAACCACCGGTTACGGTCGTGCGCGACCAACTGGACTGGTCGCAGGTCAGGCTGCCGGAACCGGCGAACCACGAGTTCACCGTGTTCTCCACGGACCCGGCCGCCGTGTCCCGCGCCTTCACACCCCAGGTAGCCGAATGGCTGGTCGACGAAGCCGGCCTCAGCCCTTTCGAGGGCCCCATGCCCATCCTGCTGACCTTCGAGGCCGGTTTCGCCTACGCCACGTCGGCCAAGCGCATCGACCCGGACACCATCACCGCCAAGGTCGACATGATCATCGGTCTGCTGGAACGGATGGGCGCGAAACCGGCCCACCCGCCCCAGCACTACGGCGACGACCGGTCGAAGTAACCGACCTGGGACACCTGATGGACTTCGCCGCACGCGTCACACTGCTCATCGCGATCCTTCTGATCCTGTTCGCCCTCATCTACTGGTGGGGTTGGCGTCGGAACCGCCGAAAGCAACGGGAGCACGCCGACGCACTGGCCGCACTCGCAACGACCCTCGGCGGAACGGTGGTCGGTCGGGACCGGGCTCGCGCCTGGACGACCGAACTCCGGCGGCCGATGGAGAGCGAGACCGGCGGCCTGATCAACCTGATGGGCACCGTGCGACGCGCCCGCTTCGAAACCGCACTCGACTTCCAACGAGGCGACTGGTCCGTACGCGTCAGCGAAGCATCCATCGAAAAACACGTGGTCACCGCCAGCAGCACCATCATCTACGAACACCGGATCGAGGTGGCGACCTCGCTCCTGCCGGCGATGAAGATCTGCCGACGACTCCACGTCGGCTTTGGCGGCCGACCGCTCACCCCCGCCCAAGCCCAGGCCGCCGGACCCGCCGGCGAACCACCGGCGACGGCCGTTCGCGACCAACTGGACTGGTTCCCGGTCAGGCTGCCGGAGCCGATGAACCACGAGTTCACCGTGTTCTCCACGGACCCGGCCGCCGTGTCCCGCGCCTTCACACCCCAGGTAGCCGAATGGCTGGTCGACGAAGCCGGCCCCGACCTGTTCCAGGGCCCCATGCCCACCTTGCTGACTTTCGAGTCGGGCTTCGCCTACGCCACGGAAGCGGAGCGGATCGACCCGGACACGATCATCGCCAAGGTCGACACGATCATCGGCCTGCTCGAACGACTGGGCGTAAAACCGGCCCACGCACCCCAGCACTACGGCGACGACCGGTCGAAGCAGCAGACCTAGGGACACCTGATGGACTTCGCCGCGCGCGTCACACTGCTCATCGCGACCCTCCTGGCCCTGTTCGCCCTCATCTACTGGTGGGGTTGGCGTCGGAACCGCCGAAAGCAACGGGAGCACGCCGACGCACTGGCCGCACTCGCAACGACCCTCGGCGGAACGGTGGTCGGTCGGGACCGGGCTCGCGCCTGGACGACCGAACTCCGGCGGCCGATGGAGAGCGAGACCGGCGGCCTGATCAACCTGATGGGCACCGTGCGACGCGCCCGCTTCGAAACCGCACTCGACTTCCAACGAGGCGACTGGTCCGTACGCGTCAGCGAAGCATCCATCGAAAAACACGTGGTCACCGCCAGCAGCACCATCATCTACGAACACCGGATCGAGGTGGCGACCTCGCTCCTGCCGGCGATGAAGATCTGCCGACGACTCCACGTCGGCTTTGGCGGCCGACCGCTCACCCCCGCCCAAGCCCAGGCCGCCGGACCCGCCGGCGAACCACCGGCGACGGCCGTTCGCGACCAACTGGACTGGTTCCCGGTCAGGCTGCCGGAGCCGATGAACCACGAGTTCACCGTGTTCTCCACGGACCCGGCCGCCGTGTCCCGCGCCTTCACACCCCAGGTAGCCGAATGGCTGGTCGACGAAGCCGGCCCCGACCTGTTCCAGGGCCCCATGCCCACCTTGCTGACTTTCGAGTCGGGCTTCGCCTACGCCACGGAAGCGGAGCGGATCGACCCGGACACGATCATCGCCAAGGTCGACACGATCATCGGCCTGCTCGAACGACTGGGCGTAAAACCGGCCCACGCACCCCAGCACTACGGCGACGACCGGTCGAAGCAGCAGACCTAGGGACACCTGATGGACTTCGCCGCGCGCGTCACACTGCTCATCGCGACCCTCCTGGCCCTGTTCGCCCTCATCTACTGGTGGGGTTGGCGTCGGAACCGCCGAAAGCAACGGGAGCACGCCGACGCACTGGCCGCACTCGCAACGACCCTCGGCGGAACGGTGGTCGGTCGGGACCGGGCTCGCGCCTGGACGACCGAACTCCGGCGGCCGATGGAGAGCGAGACCGGCGGCCTGATCAACCTGATGGGCACCGTGCGACGCGCCCGCTTCGAAACCGCACTCGACTTCCAACGAGGCGACTGGTCCGTACGCGTCAGCGAAGCATCCATCGAAAAACACGTGGTCACCGCCAGCAGCACCATCATCTACGAACACCGGATCGAGGTGGCGACCTCGCTCCTGCCGGCGATGAAGATCTGCCGACGACTCCACGTCGGCTTTGGCGGCCGACCGCTCACCCCCGCCCAAGCCCAGGCCACCGGACCGGCCGGCGAAGCACCATCGACAGTCGCGCGTGACCAACTGGACTGGCTGCCGGTCAGGCTGCCGGAACCGGCGAACCACGAGTTCACCGTGTTCTCCACAGACCCGGCCGCCGCGTCCCGCGCCTTCACACCCGAAGTCGCCGAATGGCTGGTCGACGAAGCCGGCCTCAGCCCCTTCCAAGGTCCGATGCCCATCCTGCTGACCTTCGAAGCCGGCTTCGCCTACGCCACATCGGCCAAGCGCATCGACCCGGACACCATCACCGCCAAGGTCGACATGATCATCGGCCTCCTCGAACGACTGGGCGCGAAACCGGCACACCCGCCCGTCATGGCCTGAGGCCACCCGATCCGCCCGGAGGCCCGGCCCGACTCGTCCTGGCAGAGTCCTCACGGTGCCCTTGGACGACCTCCCACCCTGGCTGCCGGGCTGGTGCGCCGACCGGTTGGGGAACGAGCCGGTCGCTGTGCTGTTCGAGCTGCGGCAGATGTCGGCGGTGTTCGGGCTGCGGCTGGCAGGCGGGCACGAGGTCGTGGTGAAGGCGCGGGAGGACGGTGGTCGGGCCGCGTCGTGCGTCGCCGCGCAGGCGCGGTTGGCGGAACGGGGCTTCCCGTGCCCCCGGCCGCTCACACCGGCGGTGCGCGTGGGCGCGTTGGCCGTGCACGCCGAGGAGTTCCGGCCCGGCGGCGACCTGCTGCGCGGTGACTCGCCGGACGTCGCGGCCCGCTGCGCGGAGGTGTTCGCCCGGCTGGTGGGCGGGCTGGCCGACGTGACCGTCCCGCCGCCGCTGCCGAACCCGCGCTGGGTGCGGTGGGACCACACCGGGCCTGACCTGTGGCCCGCGATCCGCGAGCTGGACGAACGGGACCAGGACGCCGTGCCCGGGTACGTCGTCGACACCGCCGCCCGGGTCCGCGCGCGGTTGCGGGCCGCCGACCTGCCGTGCGTGCTGGGGCACGCCGACTTCGAGGCGCAGAACCTCCGCCGGCGCGGCGGTGAGGTGTGGGCCGTGCACGACTGGGACAGCCTGGCGTGGCAGCCGGAGGCGGCCCTGGTGGGCGCGGCGGCCGGGACGTTCGCCGGCGCCTCGCCGCCGACCCTGGCCCCGGTCGACAGCTCCGCCGCGTTCCTGGCCGCCTACCAGGACTTCCGCGGGCGCCGGTTCAGCGCCGAGGAGCAGGAGGTCGCGTGGGCGGCCGGTCTCTGGCTCGCCGCGCACAACGCCCGTTGGGAGGCCGTGCACCGCAACGCCCCGGTGTCCTGCGACGCCGTCCGCGCGCAGGCCGCCGAACGCCTCCGCCTGGCGAACGCCTGACCGACGATGCCGCCGTTGCGATCGAGGCGATGCCCTGGAACGTCGTGAACAGCACGATCCCGATCCGCTCCGGTGGGCCCGTCAACGTGGTGATCAACAATTTCGAACTCCAGTTCGGGACCGACCACCCGGCGCACTTCGCGCTCACCGGTGATCGCCACCGCCGCGCACCCCGACGCGGGACGTCGAGGTGGCGCGCCGGCTGTGGCAGGTCTCCGAGGACCTGACCGGGGTCACCTTCCCCGGTCCGCGCTCCTGACCGGCTGACCCGCGACGCGAGCCGGTCGTCGGTCACCGGTCGTTGGATCGGCGTTGGCGCGGCGTTGGCGACGATCACTTGACTCCCCGGGTCAGGCGTCCACCCCCGGAGACCCGTCCCGGCTCGACACCCAGCGCTCTGAGGAAGGTCCGGCTCCATGGCAACAGGCACCGCCGCGATGACTCCCGTGCACGCGCTCAAGAGGAGGGCGGCCCCGGGCGACGTCGACCAGCGGATCGAGGCGATCGGCAAGGCGGCGGAAGCCGAGCCGCAGTCCGTGGTGGGCATGCCCACCGGTGCCCAGGTCGCCGACGACCCGTTCGCGACCCTGCGGGGCGTCGCCGGCTGGGCGGTCGACTACGTGGCCTTCCTGCGGGAACCGGTCGACCAGTTGCAGGGCGACCCGCAGGGCGTGCGGGCCACGGCGGACGCGATCCGCGCCGCCGCCGAGCGGATGCGCGACCTGGCCGGCACCCAGCGCGAGACGCTGGCCAAGCCCCAGGGGTGGACCGGCAAGGCCGCGGACGCCTACCAGGGCAGCATGGACACCCTCGGCGAGGAGCTGGGTTCGGTGGCCGGCGCGGTCGCCGCGAAGGGCGTGGTCGTCGAGCACACCGGCGCGATGGTGCAGGCGCTGCGCGAGGCCCTGCTCTACAGCATCGGCCAGTACTCCGACTCGCTGGTGCCGGGCGCGATCACCGCCTACACCTTCGCCCCGGCCACCTTCGGCGCGTCCCTCGCGGTGTTCCTGGGTTCGGTGGTGACCAGCGCGAGCCAGCTCGGCGCGAGCATCGCGGCCAAGATGGACGACCTGAACGCGGCCCTGACCCGCCAGGTCGACCGCATCAAGCAGCTTGACGACATCGCCGACGAGGTCGGCCGGAACTGGGAGCGCTTCGCGGCCGCCGCGGGCGGGGAGACGGGCACGACGGTGGCCCGCACCGCGTCCGTGCGGTTGGCGAGCGCGGGCGAGGAACCCCAGGCCACCGCACAGGCCCTGCGGCCCGTGCAGGCCCAGCGGATGGTCGCGGTCGAGGAGTCCGAAGCACTGCGTCCCACGGCCTACACGGCGGCGGAACGCCCAGCGGAAGCCCAGCGCGTGGTCGCCGCCCAGCAGTACGAGGCACTGCGCCCCACCGCTTACACGGCGGCGGAACCGCTCCAGGCACGCCAGGCGGTGCAGGCAGAGCCGATGATGCAAGCCCGTCAGGCCGTCCAGGCCGTCCAGGCCGTCCAGGCCGTCCAGGCCGTCCAGGCCGTCCAGGCCGAGCCGATGATGCAGGCGCGCCAGGCCGTGCAAGCCGTCCAGGCGGAGCCGATGATGCGGGGCTACGCCGTGCAGGGCGAACAGCTCCAGGCGAGCCGAGTGGAAGCACCCGTCTACCGCGAGGCGCAGCCGATGATGCAGGCGACGCGCGTGGAGGCCGTGGAGGCCACCGTCCAGCACGAGGCGCAGCCGATGGTGCAGGCGACGCGCCCCGTCGAACCCGTCACCCACTACCGCGCCGCCGAGTACGTGGAGGCGCGTGAGGCGACGGTCCGCAGGGTCGCGGAGACCGAGTAGGCGAAGGCGGTCCTCGCGACCGCCCGGCCGAGAAGCTCCCCGCCCTTCCACTTCCCTGCGTTCCACGGAGGCAACGCCATGGTCACCGACCTGTCCCCCACCACGATCGTCACGCCCCCTCCCGGCCCTGGCGGCGAGTCGGGCTTCACGATGGAGCAGTCCGGCATGGACGCGCTCCAGCAGCAGGCCGACCAGCTGCGCACCGGGTATGAAGAGGTGTCGTCGAAGCTGTCCGGCCAGTCGCTGGCGGGCAACGCGTTCGGCACCGCCGGGGCGTTCGCCGTCGAGGCGTTCAACGCCTCCAACGGCAGGTCGATCGAGCTGACGGGCAGGGCCGCCTCGGCGCTGGGCCTCATCGGCGAGGGCCTGAGGGCCACCGCGCAGACCCAGCAGCAGGCCGACCACGCCGGCGGCGAGCAGTTCGCCAAGCTCGAACCCGCCCAGATCGCCGAGAAGCCGCAGGGCGCGCCCGCCGACAGCCCCGGCGGCACCGCGGCTCCCCAGGGCCCGCCGGTCACGCCGGTCCAGGACGTGCCCGGCGGTCCCGCCGGTTCCGGAGGAGGCGGCGGCGTCCCGACTCCCGAAGGCCCGCCGGTCTCGCCGACGGGTCAGGTCCCGGGCGCGGACGGCACCACGCACGCCTCGAAGTCCACCGGCCCGGAGGCCCAGACCGCGCAGGGCACCCTGCCCACGGGCCAGGGCGGCGGTGCGCCGACCGGCCAGGCGGCCACGCTCCCCACCGGTCAGATGCCCCCGACGCCGACGCCGACGATCCCGAACACGCCGGGCGCGCCCACCGCCGCAGCCCCGACGAAGCCGTCCGTCCCCGGCAACACACCCACCACCCCCGGCGGCAGCACGGCGGGAGAGGCCCGAACCGCCGCCACGCCCGCGCAGACCGCCACATCCCCCACTCCGGCACCGGTCCCCGCCTTCCCGGAAATCCCCGACCCGCCCGCCGTCCCCACCGGCAACGGCGGCAGCAACACCGGCGGCGGTGGCGGCGCGGCCCTGGCGGACGCCCTCAAGCCCACCCCCACGACCGGCGGCACCACCCCCTCGGCAGGCACCACACCGCCGCCGACGCCTCCCATCCCGGAGGTGCCGAAGGACTTGTTCACACAGCCCACGATCCCCGACCTCGCCACGGGCAACTCCGGCTCGGGCCCATTGGGCGGCAGCGCGACCTCACCGGCAGGCGGCATGACGCCACCGCCGACGCCTCCGATCCCCGAAGTCCCGAAGGAATTGTTCACACAGCCCACAATCCCCGACCTCGGCACCGGCGGCGGTTCGGCCTCGACTGGCGGCGGCTCGGGCTCGACCGGCGGCGGCTCCGGCCCGTTGGGCGGTAGTACGACCTCACCGGCAGGCGGCATGATGCCCCCTCCGACGCCTCCGATTCCGGAGGTGCCGAAGGACTTGTTCACACAACCCACGATCCCCGACCTCGGCAGCGGCAGCGGCTCGATCGGTGGCGGCTCCGCAGGTTCGGGCGGTGGTGGGACTTCGCCGGCCGGCGGCATGACGCCGCCTCCGACGCCGCCCATCCCCGTGGTGCCGAAGGACTTGTTCACACAGCCCACAATTCCCGACCTCGGCAGCGGCAGCGGCACCGGCAGCGGCTCGACCGGTGGCTCGGACAACCCTGGTCCCCGTCCGGGCGAGCAGTCGCCCGGGGAGCAGGGTGGGCGCGGCGACCGCGACCAGCACGACCGTGAGCACGGGGGTCGTGACCGCGAGGGACGTGACCAGGACGGTCGCGACCGTGAAGGCCGCGAGGGTCGTGAAGGCCGGGAGCGCGGCGACGGCGAGCACGAAGACGGCAGCGGCAGCGGCGCGGGTGGTGGCGGCGGCGCGGGTGGGCACGAGGGGCGGTCGGAGCGGGAGCTGCACGGGTTCCCCGTCACCTCGGTGGACGGCGAGCCCTGCCTCGACCTGCGCGACCTCCCTACCGAGGAGGGCGAGCGCTGGCAGGAGAAGATCCGCGACATCCTCGCCACCAGGGGCGAGGGGTCCTTCTTCTGGGCCGGCGACACCATCGACGCCCAGGGCCGGCGGCACTCGCTCATGGACCTCGCCGAGTTCATGACCAACCTGGACGTGCGCGACGAGCCCGGCCGGCCGGACCGGGAGGCGCGGGACACCTCGGACACCGTCGCGGCCAGCCCGGCCCGCAGCGCGAGCGGTGACGTGTACCTCGTGGTCGGCCCCAACCGCGCCGACGGCGGCCCGGTCGCGCTGGCGGACTTCCCGACGCTCCAGGCGAACCCCCGCGTCGAGCGGGTGTTCGCGATCGACGCCGTCACCGGG